>NZ_CBFHHZ010000002.1:47579-302954 GCF_965655815.1 Prochlorococcus sp.
TATCAAGCTCAGCTCGTCAATTTAATTCAAATGCTAGGAATGCTCAAGAAGCACATGAAGCTATCAGGCCGGCTGGAGAAGTATTTAAAACTCCAAATGATACAGACTTGTCAGGAAGAGATCTCTCTTTATATGAATTAATTTGGAAAAGAACTGTTGCCAGTCAAATGGCGGAAGCAAAATTAACAATGATTAATGCTGAAATAGAAGTTGGGGAAGGATTATTTAAGTCAAGCGGAAAAAGTATTGATTTTGCAGGTTTTTTTAGAGCTTATGTAGAAGGTAGTGATGATCCAAGCGCATCACTAGAACAGCAAGAAGTCATTCTTCCTGATTTAACTCAAGGGTCTGTTCTAGAAGTTGATAGCAAAGAGGCTACTTATCATGAAACCAAATCACCAGCTAGATATACTGAGGCTGCATTAGTCAAAGTTTTAGAAAAAGAGGGAATAGGAAGACCTTCTACTTATGCAAGTATTATTGGAACAATTGTAGATAGGGGCTATGCAAATATTTCTTCAAATTCCTTGTCGCCTACATTTACAGCTTTTGCTGTTACGGCATTATTAGAGGAACACTTTCCTGATCTTGTTGATACAACATTTACGGCAAAAATGGAATCTTCATTGGACGAAATTTCTTCAGGTAATCTTGAGTGGCTTCCATATTTAGAAACTTTTTATAAAGGTAAAAATGGTCTTGAGGTAAAAGTTCAGAAAACTGAGGGTGATATTGATGGTAAAGCATACAGACAAGTTGATTTTGATGACTTACCTTGCGTAGTAAGAATTGGTTCTAATGGCCCATGGCTTGAAGGGGTAAAAATAGATGAATCAGGAAATGAAATACAGGCAAAAGGTAATCTCCCTATGGATATTACTCCTGGAGATTTAGATAAAAAGAAAGTTGATCAAATTCTTAGTGGCCCCTCAGATCTTGGAACTGATCCAAAAACTGGAGAGCAAGTATTTTTAAGATTCGGTCCTTATGGACCTTACGTTCAATTAGGAAATACTGAAGAAGACAAAGCGAAGCCAAGAAGAGCCTCTTTACCAAAAGAGTTAAAAACTGATGACTTAACTTTATTGGAAGCTCTAGAACTATTAAGCTTACCAAAATTGTTAGGAGAACATCCAGAAGGTGGAATTGTTGAGGCAGATAGGGGAAGATTTGGTCCATATATTAAATGGATAAAAAATGAAGATGAGTCTGAAAATAGATCTTTAAAAAAAGAAGATGATGTTTTTAAGGTTGATCTTAAGCGCGCATTAGAAATCCTCGCGATGCCAAAATTAGGTAGAGGAGGACAAGAAGTAATAAAGGATTTCGGAAAACCTAAAGAATTAAAAGATAAAATTCAGATTTTAAATGGAAGATATGGACTATATATAAAGTGTGGAAAAACAAACGTTTCTTTACCTAAAGATACTGATTTAGAAAAATTTACACTTGATAATGCTTTGGTTTTATTAGAAGAGAAAATGAAAGATAAAAAGAGCTCTGGTTTCAAAAAAAATAAAGTAATTAGTAAAAAGACCTCAAAGAATAAAAAAAGTAAAAAATAAATATGGGTTTTATAAAAAATAAATTATTTATTTTTATTATCTTAATTTTATTACAATCTTGTTCTGGAGGAAGAATTGGAAATTTTTTTGAGTCTAGTTTTAAAAATATTGAAGAGACAAAAATAAAAGAAGATGTCAAAAATAATTTAAAGAATAAGATTGTTATTAATTCTGGGGGGATTGTGGAAAAAAACAAGAATATTGAAGAGAAAAAAATAAAAGAAGATATTAAAAATAATCTAAAAAATAAAGTTGTTATTAAATCTGGGGGGATTGTGGAAAAAAACAAGAATATTGAAGAGAAAAAAATAAAAGAAGATATTAAAAATAATTTTAAAAATAAGGTTTTAAAAAAGTCTGAGAAGAAATCAAAAAACAATAAAACAACTTCTGATAAAAATATATCCTTTCAAAATAGAGAATATAAGCCTAAAACATATAAAATTATTTTCATTTTAAAAGATGTAGATCCAAAAGATCCCACTGAAGATTTAAGGACCATTTTAAGAAATTCTGATGTAAATTTTGAAATAGAAAAGATTGAACGTTATTTTGATCCAAAAAATAAAACTATAAAAAGTAATTAAATATTTATACAAAATTTCATATGAAACTTTCAAAAAAAAATGAGGCACTTAATATAATTGAACCAGCATATTTAGCCTCTCTCTCTTCATTACTTTGGATAGCTTTATATTATTTACCTATAGGAGGAGCTTTGTTGAGATTAATATTACCTCTACCTATAATCTTGTTGCATTTGAGAAGAGGAACTAAAACTGCATTTGAAGGTCTCATAATACAATTTCTTTTGTTGTTGATACTTATGGGTCCAATAAGAGGAACCTTATTTTTATTCCCATATGGGATATTAGCTTTTTGGCTAGGGTGGTCTTGGTTTATGGAAAAAAATTGGTGGCTTAGTTGGTGTGTAGGTTTTGTTCTTGGGACACTTGGATTTTTTATAAGGGTATTTGCATTATCAACTTTAGTTGGGGATAATCTTTGGATAATAATTACAAGAGCAAGTTATGGCCTTATAGATAAATTTATTGAACTATTTAATCTGCCATTCTCTCCTTCGATCCGAATTATCCAATTAGTTGCAATATTATTAATAATTTTTCAAGAAATGGTATATGTTTTAACTATACATATACTCGCATATTCCCTTTTCCCTAGATTAAATTCAAATATTCCTGATCCTCCAAAAATAATTAATGGATTTGTTGATTTAGGTCTCTAAAATAATTTTATATAATGCAAACATCGTATTTAGGGATAAATTTATTTGGAAGTAAAGGTAATCAAAAATTGTTTTCTGAGAGGGTAGATTTTCTTAAGAAAGAAATTAATAATTTTATTTTCTATCTTGTGATTGCAGGAACAGAAACATCTCAAATTCAAGGTATATCCGCAGCAGGAATTAATTCAAAAGCCAGAAGAAGAACCGCCTTAGCAGACGCTGAGTTTCTTCTTTTTGGGGCTTCAAAAGACCATAAGTATAAATTACCCTTTTTAAATGCAGGAGTTACTCCTGCATTAATAAGCTATGTATGTAGGAAACTTATATGCGCAAGTCCAATAGTTGTTCCTATAGGAATAAAAGAAAAACCTTACTTTAGTCATTTAATTGTGGAGAATTATTTAGTAGGCCCAGCTAAATGTTTGACTACTGGAAAATCTATGAATAAAGAGAGAGTTTTGAGTCTTTACAAAAAAGGACTAGAAATTGGAAAATCTACGAAACAACCCATATTTATTTCAGAATCTGTACCAGGAGGAACTACAACTGCTCAGGCAGTAATGGAAGCTTTTGGCTTAAATGTAAATAATTTAATAGGGAGCAGTTTGATTAATGCTCCTAGGAACTTAAAAACAAAAGTAATTAAAGCTGGTCTTTTAAAAGCAAATTTAAAAAATAATTTTGACTCTTTAGATGTTATTTCTTCAGTCGGAGATCCATTTCAAGCCTTCTCTATGGGATTATTGATTGGAGCAAGATTAGCTAAGCAATCAGTTGTATTATCTGGAGGTAGCCAAATGTTAGCTGTAATTTTACTTGCGTTGGAATTTATTGATTCTAAACAAAAACAGGAATTTGTTGATTTCGTTTTTATAGCTACTACTGGATGGTTGGTTAAAGATAATTCATTGTGTGATTTATTAGATTTAATAAATGAAAAACACAATGTAAATTTATTAGGATTTGCAAGCTCTCTGAATTTTAAATCATCTACATTTAAAGAATTGACTGATTATGAAATAGGTTATGTAAAAGAAGGGGTTGGTGCTGGTGGGATGTCAATTCTTGCTTTTCTTAAGGGTTTTAGTAATGAAGAAATAGTTTCAAGGTGTCAAATTAATATTGAAAGAATGAAGGATTTAGGTCAAATTTCCTTAAATAAGGATTGTTAAATGCCTAAAAATTATCCTACAAGAAGGCAATTCCTTAATTACGGAAAACTATCTCTCCTTTTCTTTTTAAATTCATGTAGTAATTCTTTAAAAAAATTTAAAATTGGTTTTCAAAGTTCGATTTATCCAAAATCTTTAAAAGATACATTACCTTCGATTTGGCAAAAAGAAAATATTAATTTTAGTAAGCTTAAATTAGAAAAAAATAAAATAAAATTATCTAATTCAGACTTTATTTTGGTTAATGATGGATGGCTAAATAGTATTGATTTTACAAGTTTTCAAAACATAAATAATTTATTTTCAAATGATATATTAGATAATAGATCGCGAGATTTTTTAAAAAGTTTTAAAGAATATCAACGTGATAAATTATTTCCGGTAGGTGTTGTTCCATATGCAGTAATTATAAAAAATAATAAAGATCTAATTTATGATGCTAGTAATTCTTGGGATTTTCTTCTTGATGAGAAGTTGAAAGGAAAAATTATATTCCCTCAAAGCCCGAGAATATTAATTTCAATTTCAAAAAAAATTAGTGTAAAAAATTCACTTAGCAAACTGAAAGAACAAGCAATGTTATTTGAGGATAAAAATTCAATAAATTGGTTAATTAATTCTCCTGCATCTGTTGCGATTATCCCCTTTTCACTATGCGAAAAATATCTTAGGGTTGATTCAAGACTTTCGATCGTTTTCCCAAATAAAGGTGTTCCTTTAATGTGGAATTTTCTTCTAACTAAATCAAAAAATAATAATATTGTATTAACTGATTGGATTAAGTCCTTAGATAAAAGGTCTACTATCGATAAGTTAGCTAATCAAGGTTGGTATTTACCTTTTAAAAATAAATACTCTCAGGAAAAATACAATATCAAAATTGAAAAAAATAATTATGGTCCATCAAAAAATTGTTGGGAAAATAGTTGGTCTTTTTCACCTCTAAATAAAGAAGAGCAATTAAGTCTAGAAAAGTTGTGGAATCAATCATTAACCCCATAATCTTTTTTTAGGCTTTTCACTTAATAAGTTGTGAGTTTCTTTTAATAAAGCTGGTATATTTAATTTGCTAGGACATTTTGGAATACATTCATTGCAATCTAAGCAAAAAGAGGCATCTTTTTCTTCCCACCAGTGGCCTGCCCTCCCTATTAAATTATATCTTTCTTTAGCAAATTCTAATTGACCATACCCAATAGATATATTTCTCAAACGAAGTATTTCAGGAATAGGAATTTCACTTGGACATGGTAGGCAAGATCTACATTGCTCACATTTTGAAGACTTTAACTCTTCATTCGCAAAATGTTCGATATTTTCTAATGCACTAATTTCAGAAGATGAAAGTTTTTGACTTGAGTTTATAAGCTTTTTTGCAATATTAAAATCTTCAAATTTTGTAGCCCCTAAAGATAGAGTTGTAATTCCTTTCGATAGTAAAAATCTATAAGCTAGCTCCAGAGGATGGTATGGTGCTGATGCTCTTAATAAAGATTCGCTTGGATCATATAATCTTCCACCCTTATCAGCAGGGGATATTGCTAATACACCCATTTTCTTTTTTAAAGCTAGTTGGGCAAGGCTCATTTTTGATTGATCTAAAAAATGTAAATGAAGATTGCAAAAACTAAATACTTCACAGTTAATTGCATTTTCAATAAGTTTATAACTGCCATGTGAACTGAACCCAACTTGATCAACAAAGCCTTTTTTAATTACCCATTTTAAAAACTTTCCCCCCTCTCCATTTAGAACCCAATCTAAATGCTCTTCTAAATTTATTCCATGGAACGCAAGATTATTTATTTTCTTTAGCTTTAAATTTTTGAGTGAATTTTCGAAATTCTCTTTTAGATAATTAAAATCTCCTTTAGGTAATACTTTAGTAGTAATTATCCATTCTTTCCTAAATATATTTTCGGAAGTTTCTAATTCCTTTAATGACTCCCCGATTAGTTTTTCAGCGTTACCGTAAGCAGCAGCAGTTTCTAAATGATTAATGCCCGCATCATGAGCACTTTTTATAAGGTAATTCATTTTATCAAGACTCTCTGTCGCTCTCATTGTGCCTAAAGTAAACAAACTTACATCGCACGCTTTTCCAAATGATCTTTTCTTAGAATCAATTATCATCTTTATATGATTAATACCTGCTTAATAACTTTTTAATTTATTTATAGTAGAAAATGTTTTAAAGTAAATCAAAGTTAATAATAGTTTTTCAAATAATCTTTATTTAAAGTTATGTTTACAGGAATAGTTCAGGCAATAGGAAAACTTAAAAAGGGAAACCCCCTCTTAATTATTGAAATTCTAGATCAGCCTTTTGATATGCAAATAGGTGATAGTATTGCAGTTGATGGAATTTGTTTAACAGTAAAAGAGATCTCAAATAATCAATTTAAAGTAGATGTAAGTGAAGAAACTTTAAAAAAGACTACTTTAGGAGAAAAATCTAATATTAACCAAATAGTTAATTTAGAGCCGGCTCTCCGCATCTCGGATCGTCTTGGGGGCCATATAGTTAGTGGCCATATTGATGGTTTGGGAAAAGTTGAAAATATAGAAAAACTTGAAAAATCATGGCTTTTATCAATTAAGTGGCAAAATAAAAACTTTTCCAAATATATCGTCGATAAGGGAAGCATATGTGTCAACGGCATTAGCCTTACAATTGCAAAATCTCAAAATGAAGGGGAAATTTTTACGATTGCAATTATTCCACATACATGGGAAAACACTAATCTCAAAAATTTAGCAATTGGCGATAGTGTAAATCTTGAAGGAGATGCATTAATAAAGTACGTTGAAAAACTACTTAAATTTAATAAGAATATAGATTTAGAAAACTTTCCGCAAGAAATCTCCTCAAATTGGCTTAAAGAGAATGGCTGGAATAAATAATATTCTTAATTTAATGGAGTGAGGGAGATGATTTTAGAATCTTTTTTTAGATCAATTTTATATTCTTGACCTGGCTCTAATCCTAATTTTTTTGTATAGGCATGACCTATCAATAAGTTACCATTGCCATGAACTTTTGTTTTGAATTCTGCTTGCCTCCCTCTTGAAGATCTGTTCCCAGCCCTACCAGCGCCACTATTACTTAACTTGTACCCCTTAGCTTCAATAAGTGCTCTATAAAAACTTTTTCTTAAGACTCTTCCACTAGGACCTACATAGCCGCAGCCTCTTGCTATTTCATCCTCAGATTTATTGCTGAGTAATTTAGATTTTTCGAGAAGTTCTTTTCCTACAAGCATTATATGAGCTTTTTCTTATTATATATTCTTACCAATAATGAGAATTGTGGCAATATAAGTTAATAAAAAATAGATTTTTTGAAGAATAAATTCTCTATTATAAAAGATACAAAATTATAAATAAAATAACCCAAATTCCATCTACGAAATGCCAATATAATTCAACAGCTTCTAGTGGGAACATATTTTGATTAGTAATTCTTCCTTCCTTTGGTCTTGTTTGCCAAGAAATAATTAATATCATTAATGTCCCTAAAGTTACATGTAAACCATGAAAGCCAGTTAAGGCATAAAAAGTACTTGCAAATAAATTATCTGTTAGTCCGAACGGCAAATTAAAATATTCAAATAGTTGACATATTAAAAAAGTAATCCCAAGTAGAGCAGTGACTAGTAACCATTTTTGACTATCAGAATTTTTATTTTTAAGAAGAGCTTTCCCTGCTTTATGAAAAGTCGCGCTACTTACAAGCAATAAAATTGTATTTAATGTAGGTATAGGAAGTTCTAATTCATAAATAGCCCCATCTGGTAAAGGATTAACTGCTTTATATGTGAGGTAGGCAGCAAAGAAGCCAGCAAAAGTCATCCCATCTGCAATTAAAAAAGTTATTAATCCAAACATCCTAAAGTCTTCATGATGTTCACTCGCTTCACTATCATTTTTTTTAATTTCTTTTGAACTGTCTAGGGTTGTCATGGTGTTTCTTGATTAATTTTCTTGAGAAATTGGTTTGCCATAACCATAAGGTTCTTCAACTAAAGGTGCTTCCCCTTCCCAATTTTCAACAGGTGGGGGAGAAGACGTTAACCATTCAGGAGTTAAAGCGTTCCAAGGATTATCCCCAGAATCCTTACCATTTTTAATACTTAAGAATATATTTACTAAGAATGGAATAGTACTTATAGCCATTAAGAGAGCTCCTAGGCTACTAATCTGATTAACAAATTGAAATTGTGGATCGTATTCCGCAACTCTTCTAGGCATTCCATTAAGACCAAGCCAATGTTGAGGAGCGAAGCATAAATTAAAGCCAATAAAAGTTATGGCAAAATGTATTATCCCCAGTTTTTCGCTCATTAACTTACCGGTTACCTTTGGGAACCAATGATATATAGATGAGAAGATAATAAAAACAGTCCCTCCATAAACTATGTAATGGAAGTGAGCAACAACAAAATATGTATCATGCACGTGAATATCAAAAGGTACCTGAGCAAGAGCAACTCCTGTAATACCGCCAAATACAAAATTTATAATAAATCCACATGAGAATAACATTGCACTATTGATAGATATTTTCCCACCCCATAAGGTTGCAACCCAATTAAAAAATTTAATTCCTGTCGGAACTGCTATAAATGCTGTCGCAATCGTAAAGAATAATCTCATCCAAGGAGGGGTACCACTTGTAAACATATGATGAGCCCAAACAACTAGACCAAGCACAACTATTCCCATTATGGAAAAAACCATTGTGGTATATCCAAAAAGTGGCTTTCTTGAATGCACTGGAAGAATTTCACTTACTAGGCCGAAAGCAGGTAGAACCATTATGTAAACAGCTGGATGAGAATAGAACCAAAATAAATGTTGGTAAACAACTACGTTTCCGCCTAAAACAGGGTTAAAGAAACCGGTATGAGCAACAATATCAAAGCTAAGTAATATTAATGTTCCAGCTAAAACTGGAGTTGACAAAACTACTAATAAACTTGTGCCTAGCATCGCCCAACAATACATAGGTAATTGCATCAGCTTTAACCCCGGTCGCCTTAATTTGATAATTGTTGCAATGAAATTTATCCCTCCAAAGATAGAGCTGCCTCCGAGCAACAAAACACTCATTATCCAAATGATTTGTCCTGATTGAGGGGTGGTTATACTCAAAGGTGGATAAGCCGTCCATCCTGCCTGTGCAGCCCCTTCAACAAAATAACTCGCTACTAACATTAAACCGGAAGGAGGTATCAGCCAAAAAGCTACAGCATTCAATCTTGGGAATGCCATATCTCTAGCTCCAACGTAAAAAGGAATTAAATAGTTCCCAAATGCACCATTTACTACAGGAACAATCCACAAGAAAATCATTATTGTTCCATGTAATGTTAAAACTTGGTTATATACATCTCTAGGCATAAAGTCCGACATTGGACTTGCTAATTCAATTCTTATTGCACTTGCCAAAGTTCCTCCAATTAAATAAAAAAGAAACCCGCATACAAGATATTGAATACCAATTACTTTATGATCGAGACTAAAACTAAAATATCTAAGCCATCCTTTAGGTTGAAGACTTTTGGTATTAGAATCCTGTGGATCAATTGATATAGTCATAAGCTAACCTCAGTTTTTGTGTTTTTGTTAAACCAATCTTTGTAGTCAGATTCTTCTTCAACTATTATTGAAGCTCTCATCCCCCCGTGATAAGGGCCACATAATTCCGCACATATTATTGGATATTTTCCAACTTTAGTAGGAGTGAAATTTAATATCGTAGGTTGGCCAGGAATAATATCTTGTTTTATTCTGAATTCTGGAACCCAAAAAGCATGAATTACATCTTTTGATTCCATCTTCATAGAAACTTTGCGATCAACTGGAACATGAAGCTCCCCAGAAATAAATTCCCCTTTCGGATAATTAAATAAAAAGGCAAATTGCATAGCTGAAACTTCAACAGATAAATTATTGCTAGCAACCTCATTATTTGATGCCTGGCTGATTCCAGCCCATATCTTTTCTGTGTTGGAGGTCATCATTTCATGGCTATGATTTAGTTCTTTCATACCTCCCATTCGATCGTAAATGTTGTAGCTATATAAACCTATTATTAAAACAATAATAGATGGGATAATTGTCCATACAATCTCTAGGGTTAAATTACCTTCTAAAGCTATCCCATCTCCATCTCCATATTGATCTTTTCTTTTTCTGAATTTAAATAAACTATATATAACGGCTATGGTCATTCCTATGAAAATTATTAATCCAATGATAAAAAGAATTTTAAAAAGTTCATCATAAATTGGAGCATTTATACTTGCTTCGGCAGGGAGTAAGTTAACATTAAATCCAATCCAAAAAGATATACCAAATACAGCGGAAATTATAAGAATTAAATAAAAGTTTTTATTTAACAATTGATGTAAAAAATGTTATTTATATTTTCAACATATTCAATTTTTTAAATTTTGCATTGTTTGTTAATGGAAAATTATTGAAATTCACAACTTCTTAAGATTTAAAAAAAAAAGAAGTATTATTAACAACTTTTTATAGGTTTATGTCAGGAAAAAAAGATTAAAAAAACAAATAAATTTTAAAAATTAAACATTTACTTTTAATTAATGTTTGATATTTGAATCTAAATTAATATGCAGAAAAAGAGAACTTTGAATAATTTGTTCAAAAACGAAATATATCAATCAAAATACAAGTCAGTTTTTCTGAAATTGGGAACCCATTGCGTTTTGGCCTTAATAGCTTTAATAGTTGTTGGAGGAGCTACTAGGGTAATGGAGGCCGGTCTTGCTTGCCCTGATTGGCCCTTATGTTATGGGACTTTTCTTCCTCTTAATCATATGAATTTAAGAGTTTTTCTAGAATGGTTTCATCGTTTGGATGCTTTCCTAGTAGGCCTTTTAATTCTTTCTGAATTCATACTTTCAATAGTTTGGAGAAAAGATCTTCCAAATTGGTTACCAAAAACTTATTCATTATTAGTATTCTTAGTAATTGTTCAAGGCTCTATTGGAGCATTGACAGTTATTAATTTACTTAATTCCTACTCAGTTACTGCTCATCTTTTGACAGCTTTTTTACTCCTAATAACAACAATAACAATCAATCAGAATCTAGAAAATAATGGTGTTAATAAATCATTGACTTGGTGGAAGATATTATTATTTTTCCCTCTAATACTCACTTTAGTTCAATCTTTTATTGGAGTAAGGCTTTCATCAACTTGGTCTGCACATCTATGCTTATCTTTTAATAAACAATGTTTAATTTTAGATACTCATAAATTATTTGCTATCCCAATTTCTATTTCTATTTTATTTATTTTGGCTATCTCAATATATAAACAAGATTTGTTCCAGAATAATTGGAGATACCTTTGCTCACTTTTTTTGCTTTTGATTTCCCAGGTTGTTCTAGGAGTATTAAGCCTTAGAACTAATTTAAGTGAACCTCTTTTTGTTATTGGTCATCAACTTAATGCTTCTTTGTTAATTGCGACCCTAACATCATTGATTTTTAGAAATCCTTACCTAAATAAAAAAATTAATCAACCATTTAATTCAGTAATAGTAGGTTTAAACTCATGAAAAGTAATTTAGAAAACTTAAATTTCCAGACTTCAATTCGTGAACAAGTTGTACCTTCAAGAAAAAAAGTAAAACTACCTGCGTGGCTTGAAGTTGCCAAGCCTAGGTTGATTCCATTATTACTAGCTACAACTTTAGGAGGTATGGCATTAACGGAAGAATGGCCTTTATCTTCTCCTAAGCTTATATGTACTTTAGGAGGAGGTGCCTTGGCAGCCGCGGCAGCTGGAGCGCTTAATTGTTTGTGGGAAATGGACCTAGATAAAAGGATGAAAAGGACAAGTAATAGAGCTTTACCCTCAGGTAAATTATCATTTAATACTGTTTTTTTAGGTGCAGTATCTTGTACATTGGCAGCTGCAATGCTTTTGATAAGTGGGGTAAATTATTTAGCTGCTGGTTTAACATTGTTGGGATTATGTAGTTATGTGATTTTATATACGATAATTCTTAAACCAAGAACAACTCAAAATATTGTTTTTGGTGGTGTTGCAGGAGCCATACCTCCTTTAGTAGGAGCTTCGGCAGCCACCGGTCATATAGGACTTAGTGGTTGGTGGTTATTTAGTTTGGTAATGCTTTGGACCCCAGCTCATTTTTGGGCTCTTGCAATTTTATTAAAAGATGATTATGCGTCTGTAGGTATACCTATGCTTCCTTCCGTTAAGGGTTCAGCGTTTACCGTCAAAGCTATTTCTCGCTACGGATGGGCAACTGTTTTTATGAGTATTCTTGGTGTTTTTGCTTTACCTGAGGGAGGACTCCTTTATTTGATAATGCTTTTACCTTTTAATGGAAGACTTTTACAATTAATAAATAGATTGAAAAGTTCACCAGACGATTTAGAAAAAGCTAAAGGATTATTCAGATGGTCAATACTTTATATGTTTGGTATTTGTCTGTTGCTATTAATTTCAAGAACTCAACTTTCTGTGGATTTTGAACATCAGTCTATGCAAATGTTCTTATCATTAAAGGCATACTTTAATTATTAGATTGATGTAAAGTATTAAAGGATAAATTCAAGTTTGATGAATTATATAAAAATTACGGATCTTTCAAAATCATATTCTGATATTCAGGCATTAAAAGATTTATCAATGGAAATTAATGCTGGTACATTATTCGGAATCTTAGGTCCAAATGGTGCAGGTAAGTCTACTCTCATAAAAATACTAGCTACTTTAGTAGAACCAGATGGTGGTGAGGTTTTTGTAAATAATATCAATTTAATTAAAAATCCAAGAAAAATTAGAGAATTAATTGGTTATGTGGCTCAAGATATTGCTCTCGATAAAATCCTTACAGGGCGAGAGTTATTAGATTTTCAGTCGGATTTATATCATATGAATAAAAAGGAAAAATACGAAAGAATAAAATTATTAATAAATCAATTAGAGATGAATGATTGGATTGATAGAAAATGCGGAACGTATTCAGGAGGAATGAAAAGAAGAATAGATTTGGCTGCAGGCCTTTTACATTTGCCCAAAGTTTTAATATTAGATGAACCAACGGTAGGTTTGGATATTGAAAGTAGAAATATAATTTGGCAACTTTTGAAAGATTTGAAGAATGATGGCATGACTATTATTTTAAGTAGTCATTATCTTGATGAAATAGATAAATTAGCCGATAGTTTGGTAATAATTGATGATGGGAAAGTTATAGCTCAAGGAACACCTGCTCAACTTAAAAATAAATTAGGAGGAGATAGGATAACTTTAAAAGTAAGAGAATTTAGTACTCATGAAGAGTCTAAAAAAATAAGTGAAATTTTATCCTCAATCAATGGAATCAGTCAGATTATCATAAATAAGGCGCAAGGTTATTCAATTAATTTTGTAGTAGATAAGGAAAAGGATTTGCTCACAAAACTAAAAGTAGAATTAGCTTTTTCAAAGTTTGAAATTTTTTCTCTCGCTCAAAGTCAACCTAGCTTGGATGATGTATATCTACAGGCGACTGGTAAAACATTATTAGATGCTGAAATTTCTATGACTGGGAAAAGAGATCTAAAAAAAGAATCGAAGCAATCAATGAGATGAAAATAATAAATTTTTTGATAACTAATTATAATAATGATTAAAAGTTCTTAAATAATGGAATTAAAACAATATAATTTATTTTTTTTATATCAAGAAACTGTTGCTTTAACCAAAAGATTATTTATCCAATTAAAAAGAAGACCTTCTACTCTTTTAGCGGGCATATTGCAACCTATAATTTGGCTCTTTTTATTTGGAGCTCTGTTCTCAAAAGCTCCTGAAGGTTTTCTACCAGGAGTTGATTCTTATGGAAATTTTTTGGGAGCAGGACTAATTGTTTTTACTGCTTTTAGTGGAGCGTTGAATTCAGGCTTGCCTTTAATGTTTGATAGAGAGTTTGGCTTTTTAAATAGGTTACTTGTCGCACCTTTAGCGAGTAGATTGTCCATTGTTTTATCCTCATTCTTTTACATAACTATTCTCAGTTTTGTTCAAAGTATTGTGATAATGATTGTTTCATTTGTTTTGGGTTATGGATGGCCTGACTTTTATGGGTTAGGAATTGTTTTTACAACATTAATACTATTAGTACTCTTTGTGACATCAATAAGCCTCTGTTTGGCTTTTGTTTTACCTGGTCATATTGAATTAATTGCTCTTATCTTTGTTATAAATTTGCCTCTTCTTTTTGCAAGTACTGCGTTAGCACCCATTTCTTTTATGCCAAATTGGCTAGGGTGGTTAGCCTCCTTAAATCCATTAACTTTTGCGATTGAACCTATCAGGATTGCTTATACACAAACTATGAATTTAGATGTGGTGGCTTTACACGCACCATATGGTGACTTAACTTGTAAGAGTTGTATCTCAATTTTATTTTCTTTAACAGTTTTTTCTTTAATTATTATAAGACCACTGTTAAATAGAAAATTAAATTAATAAATTTATGTCTTTAAAAGATCATCTAAAAGATACTTACCAAAAAGAATCTTTTGATAATAATCATTTGATGTTAGAAAATATAATTAATGTATGGGCACATAGGTTTGGACCTGAATCTTTAAATGAACTATTTGTTAAAAATCAAGATCAATTTAAATTAACAGAAGAGGATCAGGCAGAGGAAAATCAGAATCAAATCAATTTGGAATTATTAAAAAATGTTCAATACAAAGAAGAGATAGAATTTAAACCTAAAGAAACAAAAACACAAAATAATACTGAAACTATTGATAAAGATATTTATGGGTCTTATAAAATTGAAAGTGAATATAAAGATACAGAAGAATTGCCATTACCCAATATAAAAAACTTGAGAAAATGGATTAATAAAGAGAAAAAAGCCAGCTAAGTTTTTACATCATTCCTGGCATACCCATGCCGCCCATTCCTGGCATACCCATGCCGCCCATTCCTGGCATACCCATGCCGCCCATTCCTGGCATACCCATACCGCCCATTCCACCCATACCACCCATACCACCCATTGGATCTGCCCCTGGTCCTCCAGGTGCTGACTCTGGTTCTGGGATATCAGCAACTGCAACTTCCGTAGTAATTATCATTGCTGCGATTGATACTGAATCTTGAAGAGCTAATCGAATAACTTTAGTAGGATCTAATATTCCTGACTCATTTAAGTTTTCATATTCCCCATTATTAGCATTAAAACCCTTACCAAGTCTTTTTATATCAGCGATAACAACGTCTCCATTAAAACCAGCATTTTTTGCAATTTGTTTTGTAGGTTCTAAAAGTGCATTTGTAATAATATCAATACCTGTAGTTAAATCATCTGATATTGCTTTACGTGAATTAGAAAGTTCATTTGATATTTCAATTAAGGTTTGTCCTCCCCCTGAAACTACTCCTTCCTCGATAGCAGCTTTTGTAGCATTGAGTGAATCTTCTATTCTTAATTTTTTATACTTCATCTCTGTTTCCGTCGCAGCCCCAACTTTAATAAGAGCTACTCCTCCAGCAAGCTTTGCTATTCTTTCGTTAATCTTATCTTTATCGTATTCCGATTCAGTTATTTCTACTTCCCTTTTTAATTTCTCAACTCTTGCTTGGACAAGGTCTTTGGTATCGTCGAAAGCTACGATTGTTGTTTTATCCTTTGAAATTGTTATTTTTTTTGCTTTTCCAAGATCATTAAGAGTAACTTCTTCTAATTTCATTGATTGATCTTCGCTAATTAATTTAGCTCCTGTAAGAATTGCAATATCTTCCAGAGCAGCTTTTCTCCTTTCTCCAAATGATGGAGCCCGAACAGCCGAAACATTTAATACCCCACTATTTTTATTTAATACAAGAGTTGTTAGAGCTTCCCCCTCAATATCTTCAGCTAGAATTAAAAATGGAGAAGCAGATTTTTGAACCTCTTCGAGAATAGGGACCAAGTTGGTTAATGTTGATATCTTTTGGTCAGTGATTAGGATCTTAGGATTTTCAAGTTCACAAATTTGTCTTTCTTGATCAGTTACAAAATAAGGTGAGCTATAACCTCTATCAAAAGACATTCCTTCTGTGATGTCTAGCTCTGTCTCTAGGGATTGTGACTCTTCTACTGTTATAACTCCATCTGAAGTTACAATATCCATTGCTTTTGAAATTATTGAACCAATTTCTTCATCTCCTCCTGCACTTACTGTCGCAACTTTTTTAATATCGGAGCCATTTATTTTGATACTTTTAGATCTTAATTTCTCTAAAACAAAATCTAATCCTTTTACCATTCCTTTTTTTAGCTCAATAGGACTAGCTCCCGCAGCTATATTTTTTAAACCTTCTTGAACCATTATTTGAGTCAAGATTGTTGCTGTTGTTGTTCCATCACCAGCACTCTCTTTAGTTTTTGATGCTACTTGTTCTATTAATTTTGCCCCTAAATTAGAGATGGGATTCTCAAGGTTGATTTCTTTAGCAACCGTAGATCCATCTCTTACTATGTCTGGAGAACCGAATTTTCTTTCAATTACAACATTCTTTGCCTTTGGACCAATAGTTACTTTAACAGCATTTGCGACAGTATTTATTCCTTTTTCAAGAGCTTCTCTAGATTCGTTCGAAAAGCTTAATTGTTTTGGCATGTTTATTGAAATCTTTATATCCTTATTCTAATGTCCCATGGAATTATATTTAAGGGATACTTAATTAAGTGGGGAAAGCCGAATTTCTCTTAAATAGCTATCCAAATTAATTAAATTATGAGTATCTTAAAGTTATGGACAAAACAGGGAATCTTATTTTTACTTTAACTGCCACACTTGCAGTTGCAATGACTCTTATATATTTTCCTCTTAGATTTTTCTTGACTTTAACTGCTAGAAGTAGAAGATTAAAACTTCTACAAAAGATTAGAAGATTAAGGGATGAGTTGGTTCAACCATATGAAAGTACATAATTAAATACTCATGCCCCCATCAATACTTATTGTTTGTCCTGTTATATAGCTGCCAGCATTACTCGAGACTAAGAATGAAACTAAGTTTGCTATTTGTGAACAACTACCTAGTTTTCCTAATGGTATGGCTTTGATAATCTCTTCGTTATTTAGTTTTTCAGTCATTTCTGTTTCTATAAAACCTGGAGCTATAGCATTAACATTTATCCCTCTTGAAGCAAATTCTTTTGCACAGGTTTTTGTAAAGCCAATAACACCTGCTTTAGCGGCAGAATAATTTGCTTGTCCAGGATTTCCAATTATTCCGACAATAGATGAGATATTAATTATCTTTCCGCTTCTTTTTTTTATCATAAATTTTGAAGCATATTTTGTACAAAGAAAAACCCCTTTTAAGTTTGTATTTAGAACGTCATCCCATTGTTCTGATTTCATTCGCATTAAGAGCCCATCTCTTGTTATGCCAGCATTATTTACAAGAATATCTATAGCACCATTTATCTTTATGATTTCTTCAAAAGCTCTACTAACAGATTCTTCTTTTGAAACATCAAATTTTAATTTATGAACTTTGCCTCCAGACTCTTTAATTAGATTTACAACTTCTTCAGCTTTTTCATCAGACGACGAATAATTTATTATAACTTCTGCACCTAAATTACTAAGTTCTAAGGCAATTTCTTTACCAATGCCCCTGCTAGCCCCTGTAATTAAAGCAACTTTACCTATTAAAGATTCTGTATTTGACATTGTGAAATTTTTATAATTTTAAATCGTAGTACTATTTGTGCAAACATATTACTTTTATTTATAATTATCTAGAAAATATAAACTCAAATTACTGTGCATGTACTAATACCCGCTGCAGGCAGTGGTAGCAGAATGAAAGCTGGAAGAAATAAATTACTTATTGAATTAGAAGGGGAATCTCTTATTTTTTGGACTATAAAATCTATATTATCTGCAAGTTTAGTCAGCTGGGTAGGAATAATTGGGCAGCCTAATGATAAAGAAGAATTATTAAAATCAGTAAAAAATTTTTCTAATAAAATCAAATGGATAAATGGTGGAGATACGAGGCAAAAGTCTGTCTTTAATGGTTTAAATTCTCTTCCATCTACTGCTGAGAAAGTTTTAATTCATGATGGTGCTAGATGCTTAATTGGTCCCGACTTAATAAATAAATGTGCTTCAGAATTAGAACAAAATGATGCAGTTATTTTAGCTACCAAGGTTACCGACACAATAAAGATTGTTGATAATAGAGGTTATGTAAAGGAAACACCAAATAGACAAAATTTATGGGCAGCTCAAACGCCTCAGGGTTTTTTAGTAAAAAGATTAAGAAAAGCTCATGAAATGGCAATTGAGAAAAATTGGACGGTTACAGATGATGCCTCACTATTTGAAATGTTAAATTGGCAAGTAAAAATAATTGAGGGAAATTCTTCAAATATAAAAATTACATCACCACTAGATCTAAAAATAGCAAAACTATTTTTAAAAGATTCTTAATAAGAAGGGATATCAATAATAAGTTTTCCATCGTTCCCATTTAATGTTGCTTCATAACCGAAAGGGATGCATGCATTACCAGATAAATGTCCAATAGGAAGGTCAAAAAGAATAGGAATATCAAATTCTTGAAGCCTCTCAATTATTAATTCTTTGAGTAAGCCGTTCCATTCAGGTGTACACACTTCATCTGAAAAACTTCCGAATCCAATACCTGAAATTCCATTCAATTTGTTTGTCATTCTCAAATAAGTTAACATTCGATCAATTTTATAAATGTCTTCGTTTATGTCCTCAAATATTATTATTTTCCCTTTTAATTCAGGGAAATGATCAGTACCAATTAGAAAAGATGCAATAGTTAGATTAGAAACAACAATTTCTCCTTTTGCGATGCCTTTTTTTAAAGGTAAACCCTTAATATCATCAACATACCCCTCAAAAAGTAAATTTCTTAGTCTTCTTAAACTCCATTCAGGTTCTTTAAAAAGAGTAGTAATCATAGGTCCATGAATCGAGCCAAAAGATCCTTTTGAATATTTTGATAACAACAGTGAACATGTATCAGAGAATCCAATCATCAACCCATTACCCCAATTTGGATTTTTTTCTAAAAGTCTTGCGGCACCCCATCCACCTTTAGCGAAAATGATGACTTTCTTATTTTGAGCTTTTTCAAGTTCTTCAAATCTTGTTTGATCATCTCCAGCAAAATACCCAAACTTTCTTGAGAGGATATTATTGTGAACAATCTTCAATCCCCATGTTTTTAAAATATCTATGCCCTTTATAAAATCCTCTTCATTATCTATAAAAGAGCTTGGAGCTAAAATTTGAATCTCATCTCCTTTTTTTAATTTAACTAGCATTCTTTTTATAAGTTATGAGGCGATTATGAATCCCAATAATATTAAGCCTCCATATATAGATTGGTTTTTAAAATGATCACCAATTTTTTTAATGGATTGTTTACTTTCAGGAAATATTTTCAAAATATCTTTTTGCATTAAAAATCCTGTTATTAACCAAATTGGCCAAAAAACAAAAGTTAGTTGATTGATGAAAGCACATATTGCAAGAAAACTGGAAGTTAAAAAATAACAAATTTGAATAGTTTTTTTTGTATTGGAAGCAAGGTTAACTGCGGAACTGTTTACTCCAATTTGAATATCATATTTTTTATCAGCCAAAGCATATACAGTATCAAAACCAAAAGTCCAAAAAATCGTAGCGAGCCAGCAAAATAATAAAACAATACTATTGATATTACCTTCGTTCGCAGCCCAAGGTATTACAACTGCGAATCCCCAGCATATTGATAAGATAAATTGCGGATATTTAAACCATCTCTTTGCAGAAGGGTAAATTAAAATTAAAGGCAAAGCAAAAAAAGCAAGTGAAAGAGAAAGTAGTCTTCCATTCTCTGGAAGCGACAAAGTTAAAAAGAAACTACATAAAATCAAAAATATAAGCATTAAGTATGCCGTTTTAGTACTGATTTTATTTGCAGCAAGAGGTCTGTTTTTGGTCCTTAAGACTTTTTGATCTATTCTTTTATCCCAAATATCATTAGCAACACAACCTAAGCCACTAACTAATAATCCACCGATTAAAATTTTTAACAACATGTAAATGCTTGGATTTGATTCGGGCGTAAGATATAAACTCCATCCAGCAGGAATAAGTAGAATAAGTCTCCCTGTAGGCTTATTCCATCTTAATAATTCAAAAAGGATATTTATTTTAGAATTTAGGTTTTTCTTTATCACAGGATCTTTATTTCATAACTTTAAATAATCTAACTAGAAATTAGGCAAATCTATAATTTAATAATCAATCTTAAGTATATTAATTACGGTATTTAGGATCTCTATTTTTTAGAGAATAAAAATGATACAGAAAAAAAAATTAAGTAATCTGCAAGAAAAAGATATTTCTGTAGCCTCAATTGATATTGGAACCAACTCCACTCATCTCTTAATCGCTGAAATTAATTCAGATCTCAAATCCTTTTCAATAAAATTTACTGATAAATCTACAACACGTCTAGGAGAGAGAGATGAAGAAGGAAATCTTACTGAGGAATCAATTAAAAGAGTTTTAAAGACCCTAAAGCGTTTTAAAGAGTACTGTAAAAGTAATGGTGTTAATCAAATAGTAACTGCTGCAACGAGTGCTGTTAGGGAGGCTCCAAATGGTCGAGACTTTTTAAACAGGGTTCAAAGTGATTTAGATATTCAAATAGAACTTATAAGCGGATCTGAAGAGGCTAGATTAATTTATCTTGGTGTTTTGTCTGGGATGGTTTTGGAAGATAAGACTTACGTAATTATTGATATAGGTGGAGGTTCTACAGAATTAATACTTGCAGATCAAAAAGACGCAATAGCTCTTACAAGTTCTAGAGTTGGAGCTGTTAGGCTCAAAAATGATTTTTTTCTTGATAATGAACCCATCAATAGAGAAAGATCTAATTTTTTGAGAACTTTTATTCAAGGCTCCTTAGAACCATCTATTGAAAAAATTAAAAGGAGATTACAAAGAGGAAAGACGGTCTCAATGATTGCTACAAGTGGAACTGCAATTTCACTAGGAAATTTAATTTTATCTGACCTTGAGCAGCCAAAACAAAAGATGCATGGTTATAAATTTAAAAAAGAAAATTTAGAGATTGTCTTGGAAAAATTAATTAAAATGCCAACTTCTGAAATAAAGAAAATTCCTTCACTCAGTGAAAGAAGATCGGAAATAATAATTCCAGGTGCATTAATTTTAAAAACCTCAATGGAGATGTTGAATTTTAATCAGTTGACAATTAGTGAGAGGGCCCTAAGGGAAGGATTAGTAGTTGATTGGATGCTTCGTCAAGGAATAATAAAAAATGAATTTAATATTCAAAGCAATATTAGGAAAACTACCATACTTCATCAGGCTAGAAAGTTTGGCGTTGATAAAGAAAGATCTGAGAAAGTTACTAATATCGCATTTCAAATCTATGATCAAACTAAAAATATTTTTCATGGCGATACTGATTCAAAAGCAAAAGATCTCCTTTGGGCCGCCTGTAACCTTTATGATTGTGGGAAATATGTAAATATAAGTTCTTATCATAAACATTCTTGGTATTTAATCAAAAACTGCGAATTATTGGGATATTCTCAATCCGAGACAAATAGTATTGCTTCAATAGTTAGATATCACAGAAAGACTTTACCAAAAAAAAGACATGAATCTTGGCAAAGTTTAATCTCAAAAGAAGATAAAACATTAGTACTTGAAATGTCTTTAATTTTAAGATTAGCGGCCTCTCTGGATCAAAGACCTGAAAATGTATTATCTTCTATAAAAATTAAATTACTAAATAATATTATTGAAATTGAACTGATACCTTTAAAATCAAATCAAGATCTTCTTCTTGAAAAATGGAGCTTAGAGTTATGTAGTAAGGTGGTTAAAGAATTAAAAAATTTAGAGTTGAAAGTTGTTTAATTTTTATTTATGAGTTCTTCTTTAGGAACTTGATTTTGGAATGATTCTGAAAAAATATTAAAAATCAAAGATGAAGCTAATAGGCCTAATATTCCTGAAATTAAAATAAAGATAATAACCTCCATAGAATTCTGATTCTTCAAGTTTCGGTCATTTTTCCCTTTTATAGAGACTTCTTGAACAATTTCTTCGATGTTTACTTCTTTCCGTTCAGTTTTGAATTCGCTCATTATAAAATCTGTATCAACTTTTAGCTTTTCAGAAATCCTACGAACCATTGCTTTTATAAAAACTTTTTCCGGTAAATGATCTTCATTACCCTCCTCTATAGCCTGAAGTTGGTGAGATCCAATTTTTAAATCAGAGGCTAATTCTTCAATTGATTTATTTCTGCTTACTCTTGCTTCTTTAATGAAATTGCCAATTCTTTTTAAAGATGAATTATTTTTGGGATTGTTGTCTGAATTATTAGATTTTATTTCGTCCAAAGCAATTAATTTTTCCCCAATTATAGTGTTATATATTTATCTATCAACTTTATTCAATTATTTGCCCCTAAAGAGATGCTTGTAAGATGGATTATAAAGATTAGACCTATTTGCAATAGTATTAATTGCAGGACTAACAATATAAATAGTAGTTCTAATAAGTTCTTTCTCAAGAGTAAATTTTTCCATATCCTTCAATTCAATTAAAGATGTCCAACCATCATCCCAAGATACTCTATAACCAACAATTACTTTAGTTTCTGGAGGGTAAAATTCTAATAAAGTTTTTTGAGAACTCTTTATGTGTCTAGCACTCAAATAAAGACATAAAGAGGATTTGTGCTTGGCAAGATCTTTAAGTGATTCTTTTTCAGGCATGCCAGTTCGGCCTCCTGCTCTAGTCAAAATTATTGTTTGAGTTATATCTGGAATTGTAAGCTCGGCCTGATGATAGGCAGCAGCAACCTGAAAAGCACTAACCCCAGGTATCACTTCAGTCTCGATATCTTTTTGTTTTAATATTTCTAGTTGTTCTTTAACTGCACCATACAGGCATGGATCTCCATCATGCAATCTAATAACAGTTTTACCTTCATTGAATCTTTCTATCATTATTGAAGTGATTTTTTCTAGAGTAAGCGTACTGGTTTTTATTTTTTCAGCGCCTTCAAGTGAAAAATTTATAATTTTTTCAGGAATTAAAGAATCAGCCCAAAATATAACGTCTGCAGATTCTATTTTTTTTAACGCTTTGATTGTTAATAAATCAGGATCGCCTGGACCAACTCCAATAAAAGAAATCTTTCTACCCATTATTTCTTGTTTTGTTTTTATATGATTTTAATCTTAAAAAAAATATTCCAATTAATCCAGAGGAAAATAAAAAAATACTAATAAACTGGGCCATACGCAGTCCTCCATCACAAAAGGGTGGAATTCCCCCAATACATAAAGGATCAATTCTTAAACCTTCAATCCAGAATCTTCCAAAACTATAGCCAATTAAATAAAGACAACTAATAAAGCCAGGCCTCACTGAGTTTTTATTATTCTGTTGGTAAAAAATTATAATCAATAATATAAAAATAAAAAAATTCCATAATGATTCATAGATAAATGTTGGATGGAAAAACTGGTAATTTATAAACTCTATTGGCCTATTTTGTATGGGTATAAATAACTTCCAAGGTAAATCTGTAGGTATTCCAAATGCTTCGTTATTGAAGAAATTCCCCCATCTACCAATAGATTGGCCAAGAATAATAGATGGAATTAATATATCTATAAAGGTCTTTAAATGAATATTTTGAGATTTGCAAAAAAATAAAATACATAAAAATCCTCCAATTAAGCCTCCATGGATTGCTATGCCCCCTTGCCAAATTGCAAGAAAAGAGGGAATTTGAATTACATTATTAAAAAGGTCAAAAGAAGTAAAAAAGTTTTCCCCACTATATTGTCTCCATTCGAAAATTACATAGTACGCTCTAGCTCCAATGATTGAAGATATTATTAAGGAGGGTAAGATATCACTAATATATTGAGGATTAATATTTCTTGATTTTGCAAGCTTTTTAGAAATAAAAAGTCCTATTACTACTGATATGGAAATTAGAAGACCATACCATCTTATAGTTAGAAAACCTAAATTTAAAAATGTGTCTCCAGGGGATTGAATAAAAGCTTGATATGTAAGCATTTAAAGGTTAATTACACACCCTCAGCAGCTTGTACCTTTTCAACCTGCTTCTTCTTGAGTACTAACAGTATTTGAGTTAGGCCTACACCAATAAAAAATGCAATTAATCCAATTATTCTATAAGGGCTTTGTAGCACTACTTCAGCATCTAGTTGTCCAAAACCTCCTACATTAGGGTCATTTGTGAGAGGATCTCCTGCACTTATTTGGTCTTGTTCTCTCACAATAAGTTCAGGACCAACTGGAACAACCTCGGTAAATATTTCCCCGTTCTCATTCTCAATATTAATTTGATAACTACCATCTTCATTAGTTTCTATTGAATTGATTGTACCTGAAGAAGTAGAAGTGAATATTACATTATTACTCTTGTCACCAGTCGGATAAACTTGCCCTCTACCTCTATTTCCTCCTATATGCAACGAGTACTTTCCATAGTGATAATCTTTATTAGTAGCTGGATTAGGGGAAAGGACTGGAAAAACGATTTCTTTATTAGTATCTCCTGGTAATGGCCCGACAAGAATTATATTGTCTTTTTCTTCGCTGTAATTAGTAAAGTAAACCCCCTCGGTTTCTTCTTTTATTTCATCAGTCCACCTTTCTTGAGGAGCTAATTTAAAGCCATCAGGAAGCATAACTACAGCCCCAACTTGTAAAGGAACCTCTGATCCGTCAGCACCTATTTCCTTAATGTCATCTTTATATGGGATTTTGACTACAGCTTTGAAAACACTATCAGCTCCAACAGATTGAGGGACCTCTGCAATAGTCGGCATTTGTGCTAGATGGCAATTTGCGCAGACTATTTTCCCTGTGGCTTCTCTGGGAGATTCGTAATTTTGCTGCGCCCAAAATGGATAAGCAAAAGAAGATCTTGGGAAAATTACAATGCTGGAAATCAAAAGCATTGTGCAGAGAAAGAAAGTTGTTTTTTTCATAATTTGTTTTTTAAAATTAATCATTCTCTTAGGCCCACCAGGGATTTTCATTAGTTCTAAAATCTGTCTCTGACCACTGTTTTACAAGTACAGCATCATCATCTACATCAACATGCGCCAAGGCCAAAGATAAAGGGGCAGGTCCTCTTACTACTTTCCCATTTGTGTCATATTGACTTCCATGACAAGGACATATGAATTTATTCGCACCGCTATCCCATGGAACAACGCATCCTAAATGGGTGCATATAGCATTTAGTCCGAATTCTCCTATCTCTCCTTCACTGTTAACAATTAAGTAAGTTGGATCTCCTTTGAGACCTTGAACTAAACTTCTATCTCCTGCTTGATGACTTGCTAGCCAACCGGTCTTTGTTACTGGATTACCTAATTCATCTTTTGCAGAAGTTCCGCCGCCACCGCCGCCAGCTCTTAGTGGCATAAAATAATTTGCTACAGGATATAAAGCTCCTAATGCGACACCAGTTGCTGTTCCAAATGTAAGAAGATTCATAAATTGCCTTCGACCCATGGATGGGACTTCATTGGAACTTAATTGAGTCATTCGATACTTGAGACTGTTATTTATTAGTTATTATGAATCAAATTGCATGATTTCTGTTGCAAATAGATAGGACTTTTAATAATTTAAAGTATAAGTTTTTATGAGATTGTTTATTATTAAATTATGAAACCTTTGGTAGTAGATGAGATTATCCATTACTTGATTCATCGATGGGGTAAAAAATATGACTTTAGACTTTTTAAAAGAGGAAAATATTTATATTTTCAAATGATGTGGGGTTTTTTAGGACAAGAATCTTTTCCATTAAATGAAGTGGAATATAAAAAATCAATAGCAGATAAAATTGAAATATTAAATAGATGCGGTTATTCAGATGAAGTAAGGGAATGGCTTAAAAAAGTAAATTCAAAACCAAGATTAGGAAGAGCTGTAAGCCTTCAACTACACATTAATGAGAGGATGAAAGAGTTTTTGATTTAAGGCTTTCAGATACGTAAGTTAGCCCAGCTCCTACAAAAAATAGAAAAATTATCGAAATTGAGAGCAATGACATAGTTAAAGGATCTGTTGAAGGTGTAATTACTGCGGATAAGATCGCAGAGGAGATTACCACTATTTTCCAATTTGATAGCATTTTTTCTGTAGTAATAATTCCAAGTGAACCAAGAATGAATTGCAAAACTGGTAACTGAAATGCTATTGCAGTACTTGACATTAACAATAAAACAAAATCAAAGTATCTCTCTATGGACCATGTTGGTTCAACTATATCAGCTCCAAAATTTATAAAGAAATTTATTGCCGCGGGAACTAATATCCACCAAGAAAAAAGCAAGCCAAGAAAAAATAATAAACCTGATCCAAAAACAGCCGGTAAAATTAGGTTTTTTTCTTTTTTAGTTAAACCTGGAGAAATAAATAATATTAATTGATAAAAAATGTATGGAATAGAGACGATTATCCCGCTATATCCTGCTACTTTTATGGCAACAAATAAAAATTCTCCAGGAGCAAGTTGTAATAAATGTATATCACTTGCAGGAATCTCTAAAAATGAAATTAAAGGCTTAATTATTAAAAAACTAAAAAAAATGCAAATTAATATCGAATAAATAGAATTTAGTAATCTTTGCCTTAACTCCTCTAAATGATCAGTAAAACTCATCGAATCATAATTATTATTCTTACTATCTTCTTTCCTCTTCATTATTAAGCTGATTTTATAGTTTGAAATAGATAAACATTTATTTTTTTATAAAAAGCGTAATTTTGATTATTAGTAGCTAAGAACTATTTACTTAATTTTGGATTCGTCGGATCAGGTAATAAAAATGGAGGAGCATCATTTAAAGAAGATTCTCCATATGTTTCATATTCTCTATAACCACCCATTTTTCCATTTGTTTTCATCAAAGCACTTACGAAAGCAAGTAATAGAAAAACAGTTGGGGCTCCAATAATTAATGCTGCTCCGAACAAGTACCCTACAATAAATTCTGGGAAACTATGATTACCTAAAAATTCGTGTGTTCCAAGTAGAAAATCTAACATTTAACAAAATTATTTTTCTTATTATAGGCTAAATTGCTTTTTTAAGATTTTTTTTGATGTAATCTTTTCCTCTTGTAGGATTACCCCAAAGAATTTCTACATTATTGAATGAAACGCAACCAGGACCTCCCTTTGTGATTTTTTGGAGATCTTTTATATTCACAAGACTAATAGGTACTTTAAAATTCATTTTTGCTTTACTAAATAAAGCTGCTAAATCTGCTGATATTTGAATATCTTCATCTGATGGGATTTGAGATGAAGACTTTAAAACAACATGACTTCCAGGTGATTCTTGTGCATGGAACCAAAGATCACCTTTTTTGGAAAACTTAAAACTTATTAGATCATTTTGCCTCATATTTCTTCCTATTTGTACTGTTAAGCCTTTCGGGGTATTTATTTCTATTGGAGATGATTCTAATCCAGATGCGTCTTTTGTTTGTTCTCTTATATTTTTGATTCTCAAATTAAACTCTCGACAAATTTCAGCTTTAATTTCGTCCAGCAAATTGAGTCTAGTTGTCGGATTTTCATTTTTTAGAGAATTTAAGTTATCTAATAGAGCACTAAATTCTTCTAATCTATCAAGTTTATTTTTATAAATATTCATCCTTTCTTTAATTAAATTTTGTGCTCTTTTTAGTTTTTTTGACTTTTTATAAAGCTTTTGGCCTTTGATAATATCTTGTTTTTGTATCTCATGAGTCATGAATATTTTGTCAGCCTTTTCTTTATATAGTTGATAATTTTCGGAGTTAATTAAAAGATCAGATTGCAATTTAAAATTTTTTTTCTCAAGATTTGTTTGTTTAAAAATTATCCCATCAATTTTTTTTATTAAGGCCTCAATTTTTTTTTGTTTTAAATGAAAATTATAATAATTTTCTAATCCATCAATTTGATCAATATTATCTTTGTTAATTATTTCATTCTTTAAAAACCAAACTGAATAAAAAAAATTGTCAAAAATTGAAAAATTAAAGTTATTTTTATTAAATCTTTCAATCCATATTTTCCAACTTTGATATATCTTTTTTAAGTTGGTTTCACTTATGAAATCAATATTTTTGTTCATTATTTCTACACTTTCCAGATTACTAAAAGTTTCAAGTTGCTTTGTTAGTATTGGACTTACACCTTGATAAGTATTTATTAAGCAGTATTTAAGTGATTCTGGAACTGAAGAAATAGACTCTTTCCATTCTTCATAAGATTCATTTGGACTAGGCTCCTTTTTCATGTTTGAGGGAGGCTCTGAATAGATAGATCCAGTAGAAACGACACGAAAGCTAGATTGATTAGATTTTATTTGTTTGCCAACTGCAATTATTTTTTGATTATTATCTAAATAAAAAATATTACTGTGTTTGCCCATTAATTCAAAAACTAAGTATTTTTTTATTTCATCACCTGGCTTTTTTGCAAATCCAAATTTAATTACTCTCTCAAATTTATCTTGTTCTATGGAAACCAAAGCCATATATTTCAATCCGTATCTTAGTTGTTTGGAGAGTGTACTTTCAGTTCCTATTTTTTCAGGCCTATTTATTGTAAGAATTCGTGGAGAATCACTATCCCAAGATACTTCTATCCAAGTTTGGTTATTTATTCCTCTTAAACAGAATTGAATTATATTAGGTTCGGGTTGTTGAGCAGTTTCAAACCTTGACGGTAAAACTTCTTCTGATAAATCATGCAATACAGATTTTATAGATGTAATATCCATTATCTGAGGTACACCCTTTTGCATTATTTCTAAAAATTATTCACCAACATTTACTTTACTGTAAAAATTTTAATATGAAAAATTTAAAAAAACTAATAATTATCACAGGCCCTAGTGGAGTTGGGAAAGGTACTGTTGTTAAAGAACTTTTAGATAGAAATAAAGATATTTGGCTTTCTATTTCTGCAACAACAAGAAATCCTAGAGTTGGAGAGAATGATGGTTTGAATTATTACTTTATAAGTGAAGAAAGGTTTAAAGATATGATCGATAAAAAAGAATTTCTTGAATGGGCCCAATTCGCAGGAAACTATTATGGAACCCCCTTATCTACTGTTAATGAAAAGATTGAAAAGGGATTTATTGTATTACTTGAAATTGAAGTTGAAGGTGCAAAACAAATTAAAGAAAAGTTCCCAGAATCTTTATCAATATTTCTTTTGCCTCCTAGCAAAGAAGAATTAGAAAAAAGAATAAGAAATAGAGGTACTGAAAAAGAGGAGGCAATTGATAGAAGACTTAGCAGAGCCAACTACGAAATTGCATCCTCAAATCAATTTGATTTTGTATTAACAAATCATGATGTTGATGAGACAGTAAAAGAGGTTTTCAAAATAATTAAGTCTTGAAAGTTCTTTTTGAAATCTCAGCTCATCGGATGAAATAATAAATCAGGAAAAAATCTATTAAATTCAATAATTATTCCAGCTGTAAGACTTAGCCAAACTGCTGCAACCACTGGAGCTGACCTGATAAATTTTGTGTTGAAGATTTTAAGCATTTGATTTTTAGAATTGTGTGGGATGATGTTTTATCTAGGACCATTAAGTGTAATATTATTATCTTTTTCTCTTAAATCACCGTTCCTTCCTTGCTTATTGGCTAAGAGGGGCCATTGAGCACCTTTGATAAGGCATTTTTTCGCCAAGTCTAAATCAATAATAATTTCAAGGTCTGCTGGGTTCTTAGTCTTTTTGGATTCAATCAAATACTCTCTTCCAGACCATCCTATAATTCCTGCAATATAGATGAATAATACACCTGGAATAAGTAAGTCACCTTCATGACCTCTATTTAAGAGTGCTCCCCATGGTTCAAGTGGTGGACCTATTATTAAATGAGGCAATCCATCGTCACCACAAGCTGCTTTGCCATATCTTTCAAATCTTGTGATATCTTTTTGCGTTTTAGCAGTACTTGCTCGTTCAATAAATTTAGGATTTTCTGAGCATGTTGTTAGAGCTGAGGCTGTATATTCTGTGCTAGCTCTATCTGCATTTAATGCTGGTCCATTAGCTGCTAAAGCAATTGGGGTTATTCCAAGAAAGAGAAAAACCGAAGTTATGATTGAAAAAAAGAATTTCATAAGTTGCAATCTTTAATTCCTTTGATGTTTTAATTAAGAAATTATTATTAAAATAAAACAGTATCGAATCAAATATGCACAAAGTTCTAGCTATTGAAACAAGTTGTGATGAGACGTCTGTCTCAATTGTTTCTAATAGTGGTGATATTTATAAAATACATTCAAATATTGTTGCATCACAAATTGAAGATCATTCTAAATGGGGAGGCGTGGTCCCAGAACTCGCAGCGAGAAAACATTTAGAGTTACTTCCTTTTGTCCTCGAACAAGCTTTAGAAGAATCAAAAATTCGTATTGAAGAAATTGATGTTATAGCTTCAACTGTCACACCAGGATTAGTTGGCTGTTTAAGGATTGGTTCTATAACTGCAAGATCACTATGTACTTTATACTCAAAACCTTTTTTGGGGATACATCACTTAGAAGGACATCTTTCGTCAATATTATTTTCAAAAAATTATCCCAAACCTCCTTTCTTATCCTTACTTGTTAGTGGTGGACATACTGAATTAATAAAAGTTGGTGAGAGAAGAAAGATGCAAAGACTTGGCAGAAGTTATGATGACGCTGCTGGTGAAGCGTTCGATAAAGTAGGAAGATTATTAGGACTTAGTTATCCTGGAGGTCCTGCAATTGCGAAAATCGCAAAAAAGGGTAATGCCTCAAAATTTAATTTACCTAAATGCAAGATCTCTGATAAGGAAGGGGGGTTTTTGAAATATGATTTCTCTTTTAGTGGTTTAAAAACGGCTGTATTAAGATTGGTTGAGAAAATAAATTTAAATGGGGATGAAATACCAATTCCAGATATTGCTGCAAGTTTTGAGAGGGTTGTAGCAGAGGTGTTGGTAGAGAGGACAATAAAATGTGCAAATGATTATGGTTTAGATAATATCGTCGTTGTAGGTGGAGTCGCGGCTAATGATACGTTAAGAAAAATGATGATTAGTGAAGCTTGTAAAAAATCTATTAAAGTTCATTTAGCTCCAATAAATCTTTGCACAGATAATGCAGCGATGATTGGAGCCGCTGCCTTATTTAGACTCAAATTTAAGGCATATGAAAGTTCTCTTAAATTGGGCATTTCAGGAAGACTCCCTATTGACCAAGCAAATACTCTTTATGAAAAAAAACCTCCTTTCTAGTACTAATGAAAAAAGAATCAAAAATAGATCTTAAAGAAACAAAAAAGGTTGTTGATAAACAAGAGCTTAATTTATGGAAAAGAGGCTTTACGCCTCAAGCAGAAATTTGGAACGGAAGAATGGCGACGATAGGAATTGGAATAATATTGATTGTTATTGCTTTGATTAGTAAATTTTCATCTATATAATTTAAATTAAAAAATTTTGTTCTTAATCTTCATAAGAGGTTTTTATTAATTAAATCTTTAATTAGATTTAATTAATAAATATTGTTTATAGTGGACTTAAAATAGGATTATTGATTTAATCAAATTAATTAATATTTTTATAATAAAGAGAAATTTATGACGCCTGAAAGGCTCGGCTTACTTTGGGGTATAACTGTTTTTGCAGGGGCATGCGCACGTTTAATTTCTTCTGTCTCTGGATTTCCAAGTGTAGTAATTTTATTAATTTCTGGATTATTTATTGGACGCTCAGGGTTCGGGCTAGTTGAGCCACTTGATCTTGGACAGGGACTTGAAACTATAGTTGGACTTTTGGTTTGTTTAGTTTTATTTGAAGGCGGGTTAAATTTAAAATTACCTGAAGGAAATATTAGAAATACTGTCTTAAGAATTTCGTTAATAAGATTATTTATTTCATTATCAGCAGGAATATTTATAGCTCATTGGCTGGCAGGACTATCATGGCCAGTAGCTGGAGTTTATAGTGCGATAGTTCTTGCCACTGGACCGACAGTAGTTTCACCCTTAGTAGACCAAATAAAATTAGTATCTCCACTATCCGAGGTCCTAAAAGCTGAAGGATTGGTTCTTGAACCCATCGGGGCAGTGCTCGCTTTGTTGTTATTAGAACTAATATTGGGAGATTTACATGGAATTAAGGAGGTGTTTATTGCCTTAATGCAGAGATTAGGTGGAGGAGTTTTGATAGGTATAAGTTCTGGATGGTTGCTGTCTGAAATTTTAAAGAAAATAAAAAACGAGGCATCATTTGGAATTGAGCTTCAGGTTACATTAGGATTTATTTTTCTTGTATATGGCATTTGTGAATATATTTTGCCTGAATCAGGTTTACCAGCTTCTGTTGCTGCAGGATTTATTGTAGGAAAAAGAGAAATTATTGATAAAGAAAGATTAGATAATTTGATTGGAGAATTAGCTCAACTATCCATAACAGTTCTTTTCCCTCTTCTGGCATCTGATGTCTCTTGGGGAGAGTTAAGTCCATTAGGTTGGGGGGGGATTATCTGCGTATTAATGTTGATGATAATTGTGCGTCCGATTTCTATATCACTGGCAACTATGGGAGGAGAATTAGATGTAAAACAAAGGGTGTTTTTATCGTGGCTAGCGCCAAGAGGGATAGTTACTGCCGCTGTTGCCTCTCTTTTTTCAATAAGACTTGAGCAGGCAGGAGTCCTTGGTGCAGGTCGTCTCCAAGGCTTGGTATTTCTAACAATATTGATGACAGTTGGTATTCAAGGACTGACGGCAAAACCTCTGGCGAATTTTCTAAATTTAATTGACAAGGAAATATAGTTAATTAAAACATCTTTCAATTAGAGGGATATCAATTTTGTTCTCAGAGAATAATTCCCAACTTTGAATTAAATCTGGTCCACTTAGACACCCAAAAAAAGCTACTCTCAATGATTTCATTAAAATCCCTTTTTTGATGGAGTGTTTAACTGTAATTTTGTTGATTATTTCTCGAGCGTTATCCTTATTAACCTTAGTTATATTTTCTTCTTTTAAATAAAAAAGGATGTACTTCAACGATTCTTTTACCTCTTTTTTACTTTCTAGAAATTCTTCCCCCTCTTTTTTCATTTGGGACAAGATAAAAAAGGGTTTTGATTGATCAATTGCATCCTTTAATAGAATCATTGAGTCTTGAATTAAATTTGTCAATTTCAAATCCCATTCTGTAGAGGGAGATTCCCAACCCATTTCATTCCAGTAATTCTTAATAAATTTACTTAATTGCGTCAGTTCCATTTTCTTGATGTATTGGGAATTAATCCAATTAAGTTTTTCCCAATTAAATTTGGCACCAGCTTTATTTACATCTGACAAATTAAAAACTTCTGATATCTCTGATAAGGAAAGAATTTCACTCTCAGGGGATTTTATAGACCATCCTAAAAATGCCATATAATTGGCTAAAGCCTCAGGCAAGTATCCCATCTCTTTGAATTCATCGATAGAAGTTACAGAATTACGTTTAGAAAGCTTTTTACCTTCGCTATTTAAAATTAGAGGCGTATGAGAAAAAATTGGTAATTTAAAATTTAAAGCTTTATAAATCAATATTTGTTTTGCAGTATTTGAGATATGATCTTCACCTCTTACAACATGAGTAATATTCATAAAATTGTCATCTACAACAACAGCAAGATTATATAGAGGATTTCCTATCTCATCACCTAAAGCTCTTCTTGATAAAACTAAATCGCCCCCGAGATCCTTACCTTGCCATCTAATTTCGCCTCTAATCTGATCTTCCCATTTGATCTCTGTTTCATCATCAATTTTAAACCTTATTACAGATGATTTTCCTTGAGATATAAATTCTTTAATCTCCTTTCTCGTAAGATTTCTATGTCTATTATCGTGCTTGGGTGGCAAACCACTTTCTTTTTGTTTTTTCCTAAGATCAAGGATCTCACTTTCTGAAGTGAAACATCTATATGCAGCTCCACTCTCTAAAAGTCTTTTAATATAGTTTTTGTGAACAGAAACTCGTTTGCTTTGGTTAATGGGCTCTTCATCCCAATTAAGTCCTAGCCAATTTAATCCATTTAATATATTTGTAGTATATTCAGATTTAGAACGTACAATATCTGTATCTTCAATTCGAATCAGAAATTTCCCATTTATTTTTCTAGCATATAACCAATTAAATAAAGCTGTTCTTGCTGTACCTATGTGTAATAAACCAGTTGGACTGGGTGCTAACCTTAAACGTTTTTCCAATTTCCTTTAGAAAAGAACGGGACCGACGGGATTCGAACCCGCAACTTCCGCCGTGACAGGGCGGTGCTCTAACCAGTTGAACTACGGTCCCAGAATTTTTATTCTAATTTAATTAGATAACTGAGTTTAAAATCATCAAACCATAATACTTTATTAATGTTGTTGTAATAAAAAAAAATTCATAAATTTGAGGATTTAAAGAAATAGTTTAGTTTCTTTTTTTAGAAGGGAACTTATTAATTTTTCTTTAAGGCCTAAAGCCTGCTGGTTCAATTAATCGAACTTGATTACCTCGAGCTGTAAATTCTCTGCCTTGATCGCTTTGAACAACAACTCTCCCACCAGATTTTACTCTGATAACTCTTGCACGAACCCATCCTAGAGCAGCTGATTCGAGGACTTTAACTACGTCCCCAGGTTGAAGATCTAACTCCATCTAAATGAAAAAAATAATTTACAAAATGTTGATCCAAACGCGTCGTGGAGGACTTGAACCCCCGACATCAGGTTTTGGAGACCTGCGTTCTACCAACTGAACTAACGACGCAATAAAAATATTATAAGCGCCTTTATGACCGTTAGGTTGAAATAACTTTACAACCTTATCGATCAAAGCGTTGTTTTACGCGAGTAGCTTTTCCTACTCTATCTCTTAGATAGAATAGCTTAGCTCTTCTTACTTTACCTCTACGTTCTACTTTTAGAGAGGCAACTTGAGGACTATGTAGCATAAATACTCTTTCCACTCCAATACCTTGAAAAATCCTTCTTACTGTAATGGTCTGATGGAGTCCACCATGTCTCTTCGCAATCACAACTCCTTCGTAGGGTTGAACCCTTTCTTTGTTACCTTCTGTAATTTTTACTCCAACTTTAACCGTATCTCCAACATATATTTCGGGCAATTGTTTTTTTAATTGCTCTCTTTCAAATTCCTTGATTAAATTTGATGAACTTAAGTTTGTTTGGGCAATTAGCTCTTTACCTTGCTTCTCAACAGTCAATTCTGTGGGAGTGTCAGTTTCATTAATGATTTCTGACTCAGTTTCTTGTTTCTCTTTTACCATTTTATGCTCAATAATCATACAAGATTATTATTTTAACCTTTCGACTCGCTTTTAGTAACCTTTTTAGGAAATGAAATTTTTTTTGAAAACATTTGAAACCCAGTTATTAGCATCCAAATAAGTCCTAAAGAATTCAAGATTACGTAGACAAGTTCTCCATTATCTCCAAGCCACTCCCCTTCGTGTAGAGACATTAACCAGTGAACTTCATCTCTTGAGTAGCCTAATAAATCTTTACAGACCCTATAGAATGTACCTGTTAAAGCTGAAATGAATAATGGGAGGAAAACCCAAGGTGCCAAAGATTTATGAAATTGCCTAGAATTAGTAATAAATTTCATTTTCTGTTTTTCTTACTGTTAGATTTGATGTAGCCATGAGGAATATGGCTATTTCGATCATATTTACCTATTACTATTATTTATTCCAATGAAACATTTTGCAGATCTTTTATTAAATAAAAATAATTCTAAATCCAATGATCAAGTTTCTTTTATCCAAAGAAGAAGAGGAATCGAAATAAAGTCTTCAAGGGAAATAAATTTGATGAAGAAATCGAGTAGGATTGTTGGAACAGTTTTGAGAGAAATAAATGACCTCATAAAACCAGGAATGAGTACAAAAGATTTGGATGATTTTGCGGAAAAGAGGATAAGAGAAATGGGTGCTGTGCCAAGTTTTAAGGGTTATCATGGATTCCCATCAAGTATTTGTTCAAGTATTAATAATGAAGTTGTTCATGGTATACCAAACAAAAATAAAATAATTAATGATGGAGATCTTGTTAAAATTGATACTGGGGCTTATCTAGATGGCTTTCATGGAGATAGTTGTATCTCTATTTGTGTAGGTGAAGTAAGTGAGCAAGCCCAAAAACTTAGTGATGTAGCCCTTAAAGCGTTGTTTGCAGGACTTTCGAAAATTAAATCAGGTAATACTCTGCTTGATATCGCAGGTGCAATTGAAGATATTGTTAAATCCAATGGATTCAGTGTAGTTGAGGACTATACAGGTCATGGAGTAGGTCGAAACCTTCATGAAGAACCATCTGTGTTTAATTTCCGAACTAACGAATTACCTAATGTTGTTCTTCGTGAAGGTATGACATTAGCTGTAGAACCTATTGTTAATCAAGGCACCAAGTATTGTAAAACTTTAAATGATAAATGGACAGTGATAACAAAAGATGGAAATTTATCAGCACAATGGGAACATACAATCGTTGTAATGAAAGATGGTATCGAAATTTTGACAGACAGAGATTTTTAATTACTAATCTTAGATATCTTTAAAAATTTACAATATAAAAAAATATATAACTCTTTAATGGGAAACAGAATGTAGGAAAGAGGGTTGGGGCTAATGATTATTAAAAAAAAATTTAAATTAGCAAAATTGTAAATGTTATTAGATACAAATTCTGCACTCATAATTCCGATAGGGTTTAATTCTGACTTGAAAGGACCTAAAATAATTTTTTTAATTTTTAATTTTTTTTTCTCATGATTGTCTAGAAGGTTTTTTTTAAAGGAAACTATTTGACCGATAAGCGATTTACTTATTTCGTAGGAAGGATTTAAAGCTGGTAATATTTCTGCTTCTGAGGTATTTATCCAAATTTCCTTTGCAATTGATGAGTTTTTTTTGAAAGCAATTTCTTCAAATAAATTTAGAAATTTTAATTTACTTAAAGCATTTATTTCTATTGAATTTTCATAATTTGAATTTTCTTTACTTATGTCGTAGATTCCATGGTTCAAAATTAAGATATCAATTTTTTTTAGGTGCTTGTTTAATAAGAATTCTTTCCCACATTGCCATTCAATCCATTCATTGGGAGATTCGTTGTTTATTTCAAAATTATTTTTACTATGAGTAAACCCTATAACTTTATATCCTTTCCCCCGAAATATTTTTGTTAATTCTTTCCCTAATGCTCCTGATGCGCCGGTAATTCCAATAGTTTTTAATTCCCTCATTATTTAATTGAATTTTGTAAGACTCTTTTCATAGATCCAAATGATATGTATTATTTTACTTTGTACTATGTTTTTTAATTTATTTGATTAAAAGTATTAAATAAATAATTGTATAGTTCTTAAAAAAATATTATCTTAAATCTATGAATAAATTAATTCGTTCATTATGAGTCAAATATTGTTAATTGGTTCCTGTGAGCCATTTAGTGGTAAGTCAGCATTAGTACTGGGGATATCAAAAAAACTTTTAGAACAAGGAAAAAAAATACGTGTAGGAAAACCATTAGCAACTTGTATTGAACTTACTAATCTTCCTTCAATGACTTATGAAGGACTAATAGATGATGACGTTAAATTTATTGGTACTACATTAAATCTTCCAGAAGAAAACTTAATTCCTTCAGTAGGATTGTTAGATAATATATCTGCTGAGAAAAGAATTACGAATAAAGATTTAAGTCCAGGTAAGGGGTTCGAACAAATAGAGGCATTAGTAAATGACGATTTTGATGGGTTAAATATTCTTGAAGCTGCAGGTAGCCTCAATGAAGGAATGATTTATGGTTTGAGTCTTCCACAGCTTGCGAAACATTTAAACGCAAAAGTCCTAATTGTTAATTTATGGGAGGATAGTAAAAGTGTAGATGCTTTACTAGACGCAAAAGAACAATTAGGAGATCATTTCGCAGGAGCCATATTGAATGCTGTTATTCCTGAGCAAGTTGAAAAAATAAAAAATAAAATAATACCCTCTCTCCAGGAGATGAACATTAAAGTATTTGGGGTGATGCCCAAATCTCCTTTACTCAGAAGTGTAACTGTAGGGGAACTTATAAGAAGGTTAGATGCAAAAGTAATTTGCTGTCCTGAAAAAGAACAATTACTCGTTGAAACATTAAGTATTGGTGCTATGGGAGTCAATTCTGCGATGGAATTTTTTAGAAGAAGGAGAAATATGGCTGTCGTAACAGGAGCCGAAAGAACTGATATTCAACTTGCAGCTTTAGAAGCATCTACCCAATGTTTAATTCTAACTGGTTTGGGTGAACCTCTATTACAACTGATCCATAGAGCTGAAGAGTTAGAAGTGCCAATTTTAAAAGTAGACTTAGATACTCTTGCTTCAGTGGAAATTATTGAACAAGCTTTTGGACATGTCAGGATACATGAATCAATAAAGGCATCATATGCTGTTCAATTAGTTCAAGAGCATGTAAATCTAAAAAATATTCTTGAAACTATAGATTTTCCCTGCAATTTTTCAAATAAATGCTAATTTCAAATGTAGTAACCGTTTTATTTTGAGTCGTTCTTTAGACCTACCCTCAACAGAAGGTGTTGATACCTTAGCTCAGGAACTTGCAAAACTTCAGAATAACGGGAAAAGAAGGATTGCTTTTTTGGGTAGTAGACATGTACCTGTTGTTGACATTCACTTGATCGAACTAATCGCAAGATCATTAGCGGAAGAAGGGCATACTATCCTTACCTCAGGATCTCAGGGAGTTAATGCAGCAGTAATAAGAGCTGTTTTAGGTATTAACCCGTCATTGCTGACTGTTCTTTTACCACAGAGCCTAGATAAACAATTACCTGAAATTAAAAACCAACTAGAGAGCGTTATTCATTTGGTTGAGAAAAGCGAAAATGATGAGTTACCTTTGCCAATGGCAAGTAGTCTTTGTAATCAAGAAATTATCAATAGATGTGATCAATTAATTTGTTTCGCTTTTCACGATAGTGAAACTTTATTAAATAGTTGTAGATGTGCTGAAGAAATGGGTAAGGTTGTTAGTTTGTTATTTTTTGATTAAATTAACTCTTTTTATTTTTTTTTTAAGTTTATTTGGGGTGATAATTAAATTAATTTAAAAATTAAGTAATGGCAGACAATTTTTCATTTGATGTGGTTTCTGATTTTGATAGACAAGAATTAGTCAATGCTTTGGATCAAGTGAAGAGAGAGATTTCTCAAAGATATGATCTTAAAGGAACAGATACCTCCTTGGATTTAGAAAAAGACAACATTTTTATAACTACAAATAGTGAATTAACTCTAAATTCAGTGATTGATATTATTAGACAAAAGGCAATAAAAAGAAAACTCTCTATAAAAATTTTCGATTTCAATAGTATTGAAGTAGTAAGCGGAAATAAAGTAAAGCAAACCATTACTTTAAAGAAAGGACTTAATCAGGAAATTGCAAAAAAAATTAGTAAAAATATTAGAGATGAAATTAAAAAGATTAATGTAAGCATTAATGGAGAAACATTAAGAGTAATGAGCAAAAGCAAGAATGATCTTCAATTGGCAATTAAGTTACTTGAGAATTTGGAGGAGACATATAAAATTCCTCTGCAAACTAATAATTATCGATAAGATATTAATAATTAAGGCCTTATAATGACTGGTTATTCAAAATCTCTTCTCGATTCATTGTGCTTAAAAATAAAAGATTATCCACGTTTTTCGTTAATAGAAATTGAGAAATTTTGTTGGATGGCTGCCCATGAGCATAAGCATGGAGTCTTACCTTCTGAATACGATATAAGGGAAATAGATGAGGATCTTTATTTACAATTATTGCAGAAATTTAAAGCAAAGTAATTTATAAAATTCATTTGTTAATTACGTAAACTAATTATTAAAAAAATATTTTAATTAAATACTTAATCAATGCATTAATTAATTTCTTTAAATATAATTAACAAAAAGCATATTTAAATGTCAACATCTTTCAAAAATGTCACCCCAACTGGTCCAGGAGGAACAGCTACGTTACTAATTGTTTTATCTTTTACCGGATTTCTTTTGCTCACTCAATCTTTATTTGTTGTACCTTCTGGACAAGTAGCTGTAGTGACTACTTTAGGGAAAGTAAGTGGTGGTTCAAGAAGAGCAGGGTTGAACTTTAAAGTCCCCTTCGTTCAGTCGGTTTTTCCCTTTGATATAAAAACTCAAGTTCAACCTGAGAAATTTGAAACCTTAACAAAAGATCTTCAAGTTATTAGAGCAACAGCTACTGTCAAATATTCTGTTAAGCCAAATGAAGCAGGTAGAATTTTTGCCACAATTGCTAGTAGAAATAGTGATGTTTATCAAAAGATAGTTCAGCCTTCTTTACTTAAAGCTCTAAAATCTGTTTTCTCACAATACGAATTAGAAACGATAGCAACTGAATTTAATGTTATTTCCGAAAAAGTCGCTTCTACCGTAGCTGAGGAATTGAATTCCTTCGATTACGTAGATGTTAAAAGTTTAGATCTTACTGGATTAGAAATTGCTGAAGAATATAGAGCAGCAATTGAACAGAAACAAATTGCAGGGCAGCTACTTTTAAGAGCTAAAACAGAAGTTGAAATTGCTGGACAAGAAGCTTTAAGATACGAAACTCTAAACAAAGGCTTAAATGATCAAGTCCTCTTTAAACTATTTTTAGATAAATGGGATGGAAGTACTCAAGTGGTTCCTGGCCTTCCTGGAACTAGTGGATCAATGCCCCCAGTTATCGTAGGCGGACAAAATAGATAATATATTAGTTTTTTATGACACTAAATGATTGATCGAAGGCTTCTAGTGTTCGATCAATTTCTTCTTCACTATGAGCTAATGAAGTAAATCCAGCTTCAAAAGGACTTGGAGCTAAGTAAACGCCTCTTTTGAGCATTTCCCTATGGAGTTTGCCAAAGAGTTCTGAATTATTTGTTTTAGCTTCTTCGAAATTTCTTACCGGTCCTTCACATAAGAAAAATCCGAACATTGCACTTACGCTCCCACCATTTATTGTAATACCATTATTTTCAGCAGATTGAATAATACCCTCAATTAATCTAGAGGTTGTTGACTCAAGTTTTTCGTAAGTACCTTCTTGTTTAAGTAACTCAAGAGTTTTAATTCCTGCTGTCATTGCTAAAGGATTTCCACTTAAAGTCCCAGCTTGATATACAGGTCCAGATGGTGCGACCATTGACATTATTTCTTTTTTCCCACCATATGCTCCTACAGGTAAACCTCCCCCAATTACTTTACCGAGAGTTGTTAAATCAGGCGTAACTCCAAACTTTTCTTGAGCTCCTCCATAGCTAATTCTGAAACCAGTCATCACTTCATCAAAAACTAGTAAAGATCCATTTTCAGTTGTTAACTCTCTCAATCCTTCAAGGAAACCAGGTTCAGGAGTAATAAATCCGGCATTACCTACTATAGGCTCAAGAATTACTCCAGATATTGCATCTGGATTCTCAGAAAATAATTTTTTTACAGCTTCAAGATCGTTGTAAGGAGCAGTTAGAGTATTTGCTGTTGTAGTTCTTGGAACTCCTGGGGAATCTGGTAAGCCTAAAGTAGCGACTCCGGAACCAGCTTTTACCAAAAACATATCAGCATGACCGTGATAGCACCCATCAAATTTTATTACTTTATCTCTCCCTGTAAATGCTCTCATTAGCCTTAAAACTGCCATACAGGCTTCCGTCCCACTGTTTACAAATCTAACCATCTCAACCGATGGAACAGCATCTATTACCATTTCTGCAAGTTTATTCTCTAATACACAAGGTGCTCCAAAACTAGTACCTTTTTCAATTGCTTCTTGCAATGCTGTAATCACTTCTGGATGGGCGTGTCCACAAATAGCTGGACCCCAACTACCTATGTAATCAATATACCTATTCCCGTCAATATCCCAAGCATAAGGGCCTTTTACTCTATCAAAAACAATTGGCTGACCACCAACAGACTTAAATGCTCTCACTGGGGAGCTAACCCCTCCTGGCATTAATTCTAAAGCTGAAGAGAAAACTTCTTCAGAATGAGTAGTTTTTAATATGTCAGTCAAAATTTAAATGAATGTGGTTTTGAGAAATTTTCATTATGTTCTAACTTAGAAATAAGTAAAAATTTTGTCAATCAGTAAGAAACTCTACATCATAATATTTTAATGCAATACTTTGGAATGTAAAAATTAATTTTGAGGAAAAATTTGGAATTAAGTTGGTTTGTTTCTACATTACTCTTTAATATAAAGCGTTTTGCGGATTATAAAAAATTAAGATCTTATGTAATTATATTTCGAAAAGATCATCATCACCATCTAAGTAATCTTCATTTTGATTATCGATCTCTAGATTAATTAATACTGGAGCATGATCACTAGGTTGTAAATTTTCCCTTTGATTCCTCTCTATTACACAACTTTTAAGTTTTGATGAAAGGTTTTTACTGATAAAAATATGATCAATTCTCCAACCTTTATTTAGCTCATACGCATTATTACGGTAATCCCACCAACTCCAATGCCCAGTATTCTTCTCAAAAATCCGAAAAGAATCAATAAATCTTCCTTTAAGGACATTATTGAGTGATTCTCTTTCAATCTTTGAAGCCATTATTCCCCCTTCGTATTTTTGAGGGTTATGAATATCTATTTCGCTTGGAGCTATATTAAAATCACCTACGAAACAGACTAAATCATCATCTTTCACTTGCTCATCTAAGAATGCTGATAAATGATTTAACCATTTAATCTTGTAATCGAATTTGTCAGAATCTATTGAAGAACCGTTTGGCACATAAACATTTATTATTTTTAATCCATTAATATCTGCAGAAATTAACCTTTTTTGCTCATTAATGTCTAATGAAAATTTCTCCTCTTTATTCTCATTAGTAAATCCTTTCTTTACATTTTCGATCTTAAACTTACTTATTATTGCAACCCCATTGTAAGATTTTTGCCCATGAATAATAACTTCATAACCTAATTCTTCAAAATGCGATAAAGGGAAAGCATCGTCTATAACTTTAGTTTCTTGTAGACAAAGGATATCTGGATTGACCTCCTTAATCCAATTAGTAATTTGAGAAAGCCTTGTTCTTACAGAGTTTACATTCCAAGTTGCTATTAACAATTTATTACCAAATTATGTAAAATTAAAATAGCAAATAATTTTAAATCTTAAATTATTTTGAAATTAAACAAAATGAAATTCAAATTAAATAAAAAGATATCAAGATTAGGGAAAATTTGCATTTTATTTGTTTCATTCATTAATATCAAATCGACTATGTTGAATGCAGAAGAGTCATACTTTAACGAAATTGAAATTGATAGCTCTACAAAAATTGACACAAATAGTTCAGCTTTACCTACTAACCCATTCGAAATAGTTGAGATGCTTAGAAGGGCTAATAGTATGAATGATGCGACTAATCCATCTGATGCTATAGATGATGCATTAAAATTATTTAATAAGATTGAAGTAAAAGAAAGCCTTTAATCCAGGAAATATCTTATTAAAACATTTCTCAAACATAACTAAATATGATTAAAAATCCTATCCAAGAAGTTACAAATAAATTACAGTACAGAGCAATAGGTATTGTTAAAGGTATTTACAAGCCAAATAATATTGATCAATTAAATAGAGGAACATTAACTGATAAGGAAGGAAAAATACTTGAAACAGTTCTTCTTGGTAAAGCTATAGCGCTGATAAAAAAATATATCAACTTAGAGAAGGATTATTTTTGGATTGTTTATCCAAGAAATAAAAACATTAACAATCTACATTTACAGGTAACTGGTATATGGGACCCTTATCAGTTAAATCAATTTGATAAAAATAATTCTGAAAAGGATCCTAATGAGTTATTAGAAGAATTAAATTTAAAGAATAATTATTTTTCAATAAGAGGAGAATTGGTCTATGTAAATACAAAAAAGAAAGAGATTGTTATAAAAATTTGTTCTTCTCCACCTTCAAAGAGATCAAAATATTCAACTTTTAAAATTATTATTGAAGGAGAGATCCCTCTTCAATTTTTGAATAACTTTGTAAGCCTCGATGTGATTAGAGATGGAAATACTCTGAGAATGGTTAAGTATGAAATTATCGAAAAAATAAAATCTGAAAAAGTATAGAATTGAATATTATTGTAAATTTTTTATCTCTTGAATGCTTATTATTGAAAAATTTATAAAGGATTATGGAAGAAATTTTAATTGAGTGTTCTCCTGGGGTCTCTGGTGACATGTTATTGGGCGCTTTTTATGATTTGGGGGTACCAAAAGATGAAATTGAGAAAAAACTCGCATGTTTTGGATTAGAAAATTTATATTATTTAAACTTTAGAGAATCTCAAAATTGTTCAATTCGAGGAATAAAGGTTGATGTTGAGAAAGTTGATCAAAGTACTAAAAGAGATTGGAAAGGTATTAAACATTTAATTCTGAAGGCTCAATTAGAGGAACAATTAAAAAAAAGAATTTATGAAGTTTTCGAGTCTTTAGCTATAGCAGAAGGAAGAGTTCATGGTATTAATCCAGAAGAAGTTCATTTTCATGAGATAGGTGCAATCGATTCCTTAGTAGATATTATTGGAGTCTGTACTTCAATTGAATATTTAAAGCCAAAGAAGGTTTTTTGTAATGAACCTACTTTAGGTAGAGGTTTTATTAAGGCTGATCATGGCAAACTATCAGTGCCATCTCCTGCGGTAATAGAGTTATTAAGAAAGAAAAATATTAAGGTGATCTCAAATATTGATTCTATAGAGGGCGAATTATCCACTCCAACGGGAATAGCTTTACTTTGTAATTTAGTTGAATCTTTCCAAATTCCTTATAAATATTCTATTGATTCCTATGGAGTAGGTCTTGGGAATTTAAATCTTCCATGCCCAAATTTGGTTAGGGTTTTAAAAATTAATTCTAGTGATGAGAATTTGATATATCAAAACAATAGTCCAAGATATGAGGAGATTTGTGTTCAAGAGGCATGGATTGATGATCAAACGTCTGAAGAACTAGCAAATTTAATTGAGCAATTTAGAAAAGAAGGAGCTTATGATGTTTCGTCACAGACTATTAATATGAAAAAAAACCGAATAGGTTTTTCTATCCAAGTTATCTTACCTATTAAAAAGCAGGAGTATTTTAGGAAATTATGGTTTGAATTTTCTACTACTATAGGTTTTAGAGAAAGAATACAAGCGCGGTGGATTTTACTGAGAAGAAAGGGGGAGTGTCTAACAACTTTTGGCAAAGTTAAATTTAAACAATCAATGAAACCTAACGGAACTATTTATATGAAACCAGAGAATGATGAAATTTTAAGATTGCAAATTGAGAATAATAAAACAGCTGAAGAAGTAAGAAATATCATTACAGAAACACGCGAGGAATTTAAAGCTTTTGAAGATTGGAAATAAGATTTAATATGCAAAAAGTTTATTTTATAAATCTTTTAAAGAATATTAACTTTGTAATCCTGAAGAAACTTTTTTTTCTTTTGAGTATATCTTATTTCTCTTTTTATTTTTTTAAAAATTTTGATCAGATTTCATTAGATATTGATTTTGATAGAAATGGAAATTATATATTTTTATCATTTTTATTTTGTATATTTAGTATTTATTTTAATGGACTAGCTTGGAAAAATATAGTTGCTTGGTTTGGTAAAACCAAGATTAAAAAAAGTTTAATTTCCTTTTATGTTCTGACGAATATTCTTAAATATGTGCCAGGAGGTATTTGGCATTTCTTTGAAAGATATAACTTTCTAAAAGATATTAGTAATCCTCAATTAGCTTTTTATTCGACACTAATTGAACCTTATTTTATGTTGTGTGCATCTTTCTTATTGGCTTCAGTTGGTATAATTTTTTCCCCATTTTATTTTTTATTACTCATACCCTTAATATTTCTGAATAGAAAATTAATTTTCCATATTTTAGAAAGGTTAGAAACCTTAAAAGGTAAAACCATTAAATCTTTAAAAATTAACAATACAAAGTATCGATTTGAGGAAAGAATAAAAATAATTTCTTTCTTCCCTGCGAGAGCTTTTTTGATTGAGATTCTTTTTGTATTATCAAAATTTATTGGATTTATTATTTGCTTTTATATAGTTAATTTAGATAATCAATATAGTATTTTTTATTTATTGGTAATTTTTTGTTTGTCCTGGGCTATTGGATTAATAGTGCCTGCTGCCCCAGGAGGAGTAGGGGTATTTGAGGCTTGTTTTCTCTTTTTTTGTGGAAAAAATATTCCACAAAATATAATTTTTCCAAGTTTAATTTATTTTAGATTGATATCTACCTCGGCAGATTTATTTTTAGGTCTTCCATTCTTATTAAGAAAATTTTTAAAGAAAATTTAGTTCTTTTTTTCTAAGCTTGGAATTAATGTACTTGATGCAATTAGACCCAAGACTGTTATAAAGAATGCAGGTAATAAGGCTTCTGCCATTCGCTCATCTCCAGCATATTGATATATCCTTACAGATAAAGTATCAAAGTCGAAAGGTCTAAGAATAAATGTAATTGGTAACTCCTTAATGGTGTCTACAAATACTAAAAGTGATCCAACAAAGATTGGACCTTTTAAAAGTGGAATATGTATCTTCTTGATAACACCAAACCAATTAGAGCCTAGTCCCTTTGCAGCCTCATCAAGGGTTGGAGATATTCTTTCAAATCCAGAATCAAGAGAACCTTTTGAAATAGTTAAAAATCGAACTACGTAACCCCAGATCAGAAGGAATATAGCAATAAAATAGAACTTTGAATTGGAAATACTTATTAATGATATAGCTAATACAGTACCTGGGATTGCATAACCAATGCCTGCTGGGAATGTTATTAATCTCATAAGTAAATTCTTATTCTGACGATTAGATAGCGTTAATATTAAAGAGAAAATTAACGCTACTAATGCAGCAATTATTCCAAGGCTAATAGTTCTTAAAGTAAGAGATATTAATTCTGTTGTGAATCCTTTTTTTAACTGATCAATATTTAATAGAAACCAAGAAAATGGAATTCCAATAGCAAATAATGGAGGTAATGAAGTAAATAAATATGCTATGTAAGAGCTATTTCCTTTTAACTTAAATCCCAGAGAACTTAATGAGGCTGGATTTTCACTCCAACGCTTTGTCTTCCTTCTTGAAAATTTTTCAAACAAAATTAAAGTAAAAACTATTATTAAAGCAACTAATGATAATCCAATAGCGCTCTTAGGATTACCTTCAATAATCCAATTTTCAGTAATACCTTTAGAAATACTTGGAATATTTAATAACTCAACTGTCCCTAAATCATTCATAACTTCCATACACATAAGGCTGATTCCAGTTATTAATGCTGGGAAAGCCATTGGAAGAGCAATTTTAAAAAAGCTGCCCCATGGTCCAACCCCTAATCCTCTACTAGCATTAATTTGATTAACTCCAAATTTATTAAAACTTTCGTTAGCAAGTAAGAAAACATAAGGGTAAGTAGTAATTGAGAGTATAAGAACTCCCCACCAGAAACCACTTATTTGGTAACCTAAAATACTTCCTAAATCCTGTAATACTGCAGTTAACAAATATGCAGGAGTTGCTAGTGGAATTAGTTGAAAAATACGAAGAGTTTTCCTTAATCTAAATTCGCAATTTGATAGTAACCAGCCATTTAAGGTCCCTAAACCACCTCCTAAAAAACTAGTAAGTAGTAAAAGTTTTAATGTGCCAAGTATTTCTTTTCTTCCAGAAATACCTAAAGAAAAATTACCACCTAAAATGGAATCTATTCCTTCAATTAAGAAATTAAAAATAGGTATTATAAGTGTAAATGCAACTATTAAAGAAGCAATATTTAAAGGCTTTAAATCTGATATTAAATTCTTTGTTTGTTTAATAAAAATTTTTCTAATATTAAATATTTCTTTATTATGCTTCTTCTCTATAACTAAATCTACAACAATCAAGCTGATTCTTAATAGTTTGATGATCTAAATCTTTTCCTATTAGAACAATTTTATTTGATTTTTTATTTTCCCATTCACAGTCATCAAGAGAAAAACGTTTACCAGATAAATGAAAAATATGTTTTCTTTCGCTTTCCATAAACCATAAAATGCCTTTAGCTCTAAATACATTTTGTGAGATTTGATTATCTAAAAAGTTTTGAAACTTCCTTAAAGAAAATGGTTCATTCGTTTCAAAAGAAATAGATGTAAATCCTTCTATATTATTTATTAAATCATGAGAATGTGAAGAGTGATCATGAGAATGTGAAGAGTGATCATGAGAATGTGAAGAGTGATCATGAGAATCTTGATTACTAATCATTTTCTCTTTAAATTGAAAAGTATCTGTTTCGAAAAGTCCCACACTCATTATTGTTTGCAAACCAACTTCACTATTAATCGATCTCAAAATTCTTGGTTCTTTTTTTATCCCATTAATGTATTGTTCTATCTTTTTCAAATGTGTATCAGTTACTAAATCACATTTATTTAGTAGTAAAATATCACCATATAAAATTTGTGAGTAGGCAACACTAGAGTTTTCTAAATCAAAATCAAAGTTATCTGCATCAATAATAGTAATAATCGAATCTAATCTTACTTTTTCTCTAAGATCACCCCCGGCAAAAGTCATTGCTACAGGAAGTGGATCTGCAAGTCCAGTAGTCTCAACAATTAAATAATCTATTTTTTCAGGTCTATCTAATATCTTAGAAACAGTGTTTAATAATTCTCCGTTTATTGTGCAACAAATGCATCCGTTATTTAATTCGATCATATCTTCAGCAGTTTTTATAATTAATTCATTATCAATACCTATCTCTCCAAATTCATTAACTAAAACAGCCGTTTTAATTCCAACTTGATTTTTTAAAATGTGATTTAAAAGTGTAGTTTTACCTGAACCCAAGAATCCACTAATAATCGTAATAGGGAGTAAATTTTCTGCCATTTTGATGGTTATTCTAAACTAATATAGTTTTATGAATTGTAAATTATTTTTCGAAAATATCATTAATTTCTGAAGCGATTGTTTGATCTAAATTAGTAATTCCGCCTAAATCATGAGTACTTAGTTTAATTATTACTTTTGAATAAACATTTTCCCAATTTGGATGATGGTTATGTTTCTCGCAAATTAAAGCAATCTTTGTCATAAAGGAGAAGGCTTCTATAAAATTACTAAAAATAAATTCTCTTTCAATATGATTTGTCATAATTCTCCATCCTCCTATTTTTGTAGATAGTTCTTTTAATTCCTCATTTTCTAAAAGGTATGGTTTCATAACTATTTATTGTGACTGTTTACTATTATAGATACTTGATTTTTTTTCCCCAATAATATGAACACTTATACTTCTTTTTTTTGTACTAAATCGATGTTCCCATAAATAAATTGCTTGCCAAGTGCCAAGTATGAGTCTCCCTTTCTGAAAGCTTAAAGACAAATTAGTATTTGTTAAAGCAGTTTTAATATGAGCTGGCATATCGTCCTCTCCTTCTTGAAAATGTTCATAATATATCTTCTCTCTTTCTTTTGATAACGAGGTATAACAGTTGTACGGAACTATAGATTTAATGAACTTTTCTAGATCTTTAAGAACATTTGGATCTGCATTTTCATTAATAGTCAAACTACAACTTGTGTGTAGTGAGGTTAAGCAAAAAATTCCTGAATCAAAATTACTTTTTTGTATGAATAAATTTAAATCATCAGTAATATCAGTGAAACCCTCCCCGTTGGTTATAAAGTTTAATTTTGAGAAAATTTGTTCCATAAATATTTAAAGTCTTAATAAGCAATATCCTATTATGAATATAGTTTGAAAATTTTATACTATGAAAAATATTTTTGTCTTAAAATAATAGATAATTAAGTTAAATATTTTTGTCTGAAAAAGAATGGAATAAGCTTGGAGCTTATTTAAAAGAAACTCAAATATTAGGCTCAATACAGAGTACTCTTTATTGGGATCAAAATACGGGTATGCCCAAGAAAGGAGCGTCTTGGAGATCTGAACAACTTACGCATATCGCAAAAATACTGCATAAGAGAAATTCCTCTGAAGAGTTTTCAGATTTAATTAAAGCTGCTCAGGATGAGTTTAGATGTGGCTTAGAGAAATCATTAAATCAAGAAATTATTCGAAGTAAAAAAAGAAACCTTGAATTATTAATCAAGGAATTTAATAGGCAAAAAAATTTAGATTCTAAACTAGTTGAAGCACTTGCTAAAGCTAAATCAAAAGGTTATGAAAGTTGGCAAGAAGCCAAAAGAAAATCCGATTTTGAGATTTTCTTACCAATTTTTAAAAATTTGATCGAATTACGTATTGAAGAGACAAAACAAATATCAGATAAATACACACCTTGGGAAACTTTAGCTCAGCCTTTTGAGCCGGATTTAACTCTGGAGTGGTTAAATAAAATTTTCCAGCCACTTAAAGAAACTATCCCATCTCTAATAAGTGATCTCAATAAATCAGAAAAGTACCACTGGGATTTAAGTCCTAAATCTCAGCAAAATTTATGTTCTAAATTACTTGATGAGTTTGGGAGAGATGAAGATCTAGTAGTTGTTGCAAAATCTCCCCATCCTTTTTCTATTACTTTAGGCCCAGATGACTATAGGATTACTACTAGAGTTGTAGAAGGGGAACCCTTATCAAGTTTTCTAGCTACTGCGCATGAGTGGGGACATTCGATTTATGAGCAGGGTTTGCCATCTCAGAGTCATCAATGGTTTGCATGGCCTTTGGGTCAAGCAACATCAATGGGTGTTCATGAAAGCCAATCTTTATTTTGGGAAAATAGGATAGTTAAATCAAAATCTTTTTCCAAAAGGTTTTTCAAACATTTTGTTTCTGAGGGTTGTTCCTTAAATAACCATTTAGAGCTTTGGAAATCTATTAACCATTTGCAAGCAGGTTTAAATAGAGTTGAGGCAGATGAATTAAGCTATGGGTTGCATATTTTAATTAGAACTGAACTTGAAATAGATTTAATTGAAGGAGGTCTAGAAGCGAAAGATGTTCCATCAGAATGGAACAAAAGATATGAGGAACTTTTAGGGATTAGACCATCAAATGATGCTGAGGGTTGTTTGCAAGATGTTCATTGGAGTGAAGGAGCATTTGGATATTTCCCTTCGTACTTATTAGGTCATCTTATAAGTGCACAAATCTCTTCTCAAATGGAAAAGGAAATAGGATTAATTGATAATTTAGTTGAAGATGGAGAATATGAAAAAATAATTTTATGGTTAAAAAATAATATTCACAACTATGGAAGATCTGTTAACTCTATGAAACTAGTGAGAAATGTCACTGGAGAAGAACTAACATCAAAGTACTTTGTTAATCATTTGAAATCGAAAATAAAAGATTTCTGCTAAAAATTTACGTTTTAGAATTTGATTGAGTGTGAGGATGTAGGATAAATAAAAATAATTTTTTGATGGCAAACCTTAATCAACCCCCAAGTAGAGTTACCCCAAATTTATTGCATATTTTAGATGCTTTTACAGACAATACAAAATCAATCGTCAACACAATTGTTGAGTTAAATTCTAATACTATAAATAAGTATGAGTTAATTACTGAAACGGGACATTTGAAACTTGATAGAGTTGGTTATTCATCACTCGCATACCCTTTTGCTTATGGATGTATTCCTAGAACTTGGGATGAGGATGGTGATCCTCTTGATATTGAAATAGTTGGTGTTACAGAACCACTAGTGCCAGGTTCAATCGTAGAGTCAAGGATAATTGGAGTGATGAAATTTGATGATGGAGGAGAAGTTGATGACAAAGTAATTGCTGTCCTATCAGATGATAAGAGAATGGATCATATTCATACTTTTGAGGATCTTGGGGAACATTGGCTTAATGAGACCAAGTATTATTGGGAACATTATAAAGATCTAAAAAAACCAGGGACATGTACTGTTAATGGCTTTTATGGAATTGAAGAAGCTGTTAAAGTAATTCAAGATTGTGAATCTAGATACCAAAAAGAAATTGAACCTAAATTAGTTGATTAACAAAAATTACTTCTCTCTAAATTGTTCAAATATTTCCGAAAGAATTTTATCAGCCCCCTGAAGTTTTAGCTTTTCAGCTAATTTCTTACCAACTTCCTCTGGATATTTAATATTTCCTATCGATTCATCTTTAATAAGTCTTTTCCCATCAATAGATGCGACCATTCCTATTAGGGTTATTTCATCATTTTGAATACTACTATTAACTCCTATAGGAACTTGACATCCCCCTTCAAGTTCTCTTAAAAAAGATCTTTCTGCTAAACATCTTTGGCTCGAGACCTTATCTTCTAGGACACTTATAATTTTAAGAACTTCTTTATCATCAGATTTACATTCAATTCCTAAAGCACCTTGGCCAACGGCATGAAGGGAAATCTCATTAGGAATAATTTGGTGAACTCTTGATTCAAATCCTAATCTTTTTAAACCCGCTGCAGCCAAAATAATACAGTCAAATTCTCCTGAATCTAGTTTTTCTATTCTTGTAATAACGTTCCCCCTAATATCTTTGAAGTTAAGATGCGGAAATTTATATCTTAATTGAGCAAGTCTCCTTAAGGAACTTGTTCCAACGATTGAACCTGGAGGTAAACTTTCTAATTGATAAATTTTATTTTTTTTGTTAACTACTAAAGCATCTGAAGGGTCTTCTCTTTTTGTAATACATCCTAATGTAAGTCCATCAGGTAAATTAGTAGGCAAATCTTTCAAGGAATGCACTGCAATATCTGCATGTCCCACAAGCATTTGAGCTTCTAGTTCTTTTGTGAAAAGTCCTTTATCTCCAATTTTGGCTAAGGCTACATCAAGAATTTTGTCACCTTGAGTTGCCATGGCCTCTATCGATACTTCCAAGTCAGGAATATTTTTTTCTAGTTGCTCTTTAACCCATAATGTTTGAACCATAGCTAATTTACTTCTTCTACTAGCTATCTTTAATTTAAATTTAGTCATTAAATATTGGTTTGATTAGTTTAAGATAAAGTCGCATTTATTTTAAACTAATAGTTGCTAACTTTTTAAAGCCGAAAAATTATATTTAACTTTTTTATTTAATATATTCTTTTAGAACACCATTTCTGTTTGGATGTCTTAACTTTCTCAGAGCTTTTGCTTCTATTTGTCTAATTCTCTCTCTTGTAACATCAAAAATTTGTCCTATCTCTTCAAGAGTCTTCATCCTTCCATCATCTATTCCATATCGCAGTCTTAGAACATCCCTTTCTCTTGGGCTCAAAGTCGCCAAAACCCCTTCTAAATCTTCTCTCAATAAAGTCTTAGATACATCTTGTTCTGGATTCTCAATATCAGCCTCTATAAAGTCTCCAAGCCTTGAATCCTCTTCTTTACCTATTGGTGTCTCTAACGAGATTGGAAGCTGAGCACTTTTAGCTATAAATCTTAATTTTTCAATTGTCATTTCCATACTCTCAGCTATTTCTTCTTCGCTAGGCTTTCTTCCAAACTCTTGACTAAGAACTTTTGTTGTTTTTTTTATTCTAGAAATTGTTTCATATAAGTGAACAGGTAATCTAATCGTTCTACTTTGATCTGCTATCGCTCGTGTTATCGCTTGACGAATCCACCAAGTAGCATAAGTAGAAAATTTATAACCTTTTTCATGGTCAAATTTTTCGGCAGCTCTTATTAAACCTAAGCTTCCTTCTTGTATTAAATCTTGAAAAGATAGCCCTCTATTCATATATTTCTTGGCAATAGAGACAACTAATCTTAAATTAGATTGAACCATCTTCTCTTTAGCTCTTCTCCCTAAGAGAAGTCTTCTTCTGAATTTAGAGAGAGGCATGTCGGTTAATTCAGCCCATTCTCTAACTGAAGGGAAATGTCCTTTCTCAGACTCGTATTGTGTGGCTAGCTCCTCAAGTTGGAGTAGATCAGCTATTTTTCTAGCAAGTTCAATTTCTTCATCAGGTCTTAATAATCTAATTCTTCCAATTTCCTGAAGATAAACTCTTATAGAATCTTCTGTGTATATTCCCTTTGGTCCAAGCTTTACGTTACCAATAGCTTTGGCCTCTTCATCAGAACCATTAAATTCATCTTTATTTTCAATACTGCCTTCATCATTAAGTGGCTTTTGTTTCGAGTTTTGAATAGGATCTTGATATTTGATACTTTCTTCTTCTCGATCGTTTTTAAAATTTGAATCAATTTTTTTATTAATCTTTTTCTTGGAACTAGGATTAGAACTTTTTGATTCTGTTGCGGCTGGACACATAGTGGACTCCTTTCTACGGTGAATTTAACTAGGCAAAAATTTAATTAAGACGAATTTATACACTTAGTAGTAAAAGTTTGCCTTAAAGATTAGAAGAACTAACTCACAAAAATTGTGTTTAGATAAAGTTTTTTTTAAATTGTTGAAAAATTTAAATAGTGTTATAGATTACCTAAAGTAAAAAGTCTTAGGATTTCTCAGACTGGCAGATCAATTTTTGAATCTTAATTCAATGATCAAAGCTTCATGTCTCCCTTAAAAACAGAATACTTAAAATATGCAAAAGCACTTTGTGAAATGTTCAACAATCCAATACTAAGAAAAAGTTTTGATGCCGGCAAGTAATAATTTATCAAATACCTTTTATAAGTTTGACGTCTTGCTAGATATAGGTAGTCATACCAATACTTTTTCTTATTTAGATGGTGATAATCTCGGAGTAGAAATTGGAGATATTGTTTCAGTAAGACTTAAGGGGAGACTCTTGAATGGACTAACGATTTCTAAAAGTCCTTTTTTAAAGACAGATAAAAATAAAAAAGATTTTGATGAAGAATCTAATTTTGAATATTTATCTATACAAAGTATTGTCCAAAAAAAAGTGATTCAAGATTGGTGGAGAGAATGGTTGGAGGATCTAGCTTTATTTTATCGGGTAACTAGTTTGAAAATGTTTAAAACAGCTTTTCCCCCTGGATGGATTGGTAAACATAAAAAATTATCTCAAAATTTTAAATATCAAATATGGATCGAATCTCAAATAGATTTGGAATTCAATAATGATGACTTAACAAAGAGAGAACTTTCATTAATAAATATTTTGCGTCTTAAAGGGAAATGGCAAAGCGAATTATTAAGGTTTGGTTTTAATTCCACAATTATAAATTCAATGGTGAGTAAAAAACTACTAATAAAGACTAAAAGAAAAAAAATAGTTAGTACCAAATTAAGTTCTTTTAAAAATGATTGTATTAAATTAAAAAGACCAAATCTTACTCAGGAACAAAAAAAAATATATGGGGAAATGCAAGAGATGCAACCCGGAGATGTCTCTTTGCTATGGGGAGAAACAGGTTCAGGAAAAACAGAAATTTATATGAGAATGGCTGAAGATCAACTACTTAATAAAAATAGCTGTCTAATACTGGCTCCAGAAATTGGCTTAATTCCTCAACTTATTGATAGATTCAGTAAAAGATTTCAAAATCAGGTTTTTGAATATCACAGTAATTGTTCTTCGAGGCATAGAACTTTAGTTTGGAAAAAGATAATAGATGAAGATGAACCTCTTATAGTTATTGGGACAAGGTCCGCAGTATTCCTTCCTATACAGAATTTAGGCTTAATAATTATGGATGAAGAACATGACGTTTCATATAAGCAAGATAGCCCAATGCCTTGTTACGATGCGAGGGATGTTGCTCTTGAAAGAGTAAAAAGAAATCCAGCAAAGCTAATTTTCGGAAGTGCAACTCCATCAATGAGAACTTGGAAAAGAGTTGTTTTTGAAAAAAAGTTTAAGATGCTGAGAATGAAAGAAAGAATATCTCGTACTGAAATACCGGAAATCAAAGTTGTTGATATGCGTTGTGAATTTAAAAAGGGTAATACAAAAATCTTTTGTGGCGAATTATTAGAATTAATTTCTCAGCTTAAAGAGAATCAGGAACAAGCAATAGTTTTGATTCCTAGAAGGGGTTATAACGGTTTTCTAAGCTGTAGAAATTGTGGATTTATAATAAATTGCCCTAATTGTGATGTACCTTTATCTGTTCACGCAGGCTCAAAAGGTAAAAAATGGCTTAGCTGTCACTGGTGTGATCATAAAGCAAAACTTATCAACACTTGTCCAGATTGTGAATCAAATGCCTTTAAGCCTTTTGGTATTGGGACTCAAAGGGTTATTGAATTCTTGAATAATGAATTTCCTGAACTGAGGGTACTTCGTTTTGATAGAGATACCACCTCAGGTAAAGATGGTCATAGAAATATTCTTTCAAAGTTTTCTAATGGAAATGCAGATATTCTTGTAGGGACTCAAATGTTAGCAAAAGGTATTGATATTCCTAATGTTACTCTTTCAGTGGTTATTGCCGCAGATGGATTACTTCATCGCCCAGATATTTCAGCTGAAGAAAAATCATTACAATTATTTCTACAATTAGCCGGCAGAGCAGGTAGAGCTAAAAAATCAGGAAAGGTTATCTTTCAAACGTATAAACCAAGTCATCCAGTCCTTTCATATCTCAAAAATAGAAATTACGAGGGGTTTTTATCTGAAAGCTCTAAATTAAGAAAAGATGCAAAACTATTTCCTTTTTGTAAAGTATGCCTTTTAAAGGTTTCTGGGAAAAACTTCGAACTTACAGAAATAACTGCGGCCAAGCTAGCGAAATATATGATAAATTTTTGTAAATATAATAAGTGGACAGTAATTGGTCCTGCTCCAAGTTTAATTGCAAAGGTTGGTAATAAATTTAGGTGGCAAATATTAATGCATGGCCCAGAGAATTCGGAATTTCCTCTGCCTGATAGGTCTAATCTTTGGCAAAAAATTCCAAAAAATGTGTTTTTATCAATTGATCTGAATCCGGTAGAGTTATAGCTAATTAGATGGAAGTTCTGGAAAGTTAGATCCTATTTGGTATCTATAAAACCTTAAAAAATAAGCAATAGACATTAACAATAAAATAAGTAAAAATCCTAATAATAATTTGTTCCAATTCCAAAATGAGAACTCCAGGCTATTTAATTCTCCAGGGATTATTTGCCACTTTATAAAATTCTTAGATACTTCTACATTAGAATTTTCTAGATCTTTAACTCTTACTTTGTTTGGGTTAACAATATTGAGAGTGAGTTCTAAATCTTCCCCATATAAAAGATTTTGAAGATCAAAATCTATTCTGAAATTATATTTTTTTAAAAAGAAAAAATTATTTTCAATACTGTCAATTTTTAGATCAGTTGACTCTCCAAACACTTCACCTGCTATTTTTTGTATTTTATAAAAAGTTTCTTGGGCAGTTTCCATACTTAGATTTTTATTTTTAAATGAAAAATCTAATTCTCCTGTTGATATTTCTCCATCAGGAAAAATTTCTTTGATTTTTTGTTCGAAATTTATTTGCCAAGGAAATTTTTTAATATATTTGCTTTCAATTTCGAAATTATTATATATTGAGTCAATCTCACTAATATCGAGAGTATCTTCAACTTTAACGCACCCGCTTAACAGTGGAATTAGTAATAACAATAATAGAGAAATGATAAATATAAATCCTTTTTGAAATGGCTTTGTTTGACCAGTTGGAATATTTGATGTATCTATAAACTTTTTCCCCTTCTTATGATTATTAGGTTTTAGAGAGGAAAGAGATGTTTTGTCTAAGGCAGGATTACTTTCAAAATTAATATTCCAATTCTCAGGTTTTTTAATTTCAGGAGAATCGATAATTTCCATTAAATACTTTGCATTTTCTCGCACTTTATAATCGAGAGATTTTAAAAGTTCTTTGCAAAATATTTTTGCCTCTTCATTTTTATTAATGCCTGATAGGGCTGTAATTAGTATGGTTCGTAAATTTGCACCTTCTTTACTAGAGGGAGGGTAAGATTCGATTATTGGGTATAAATATTCAATACAGAAATTATATTCACCTTTAATAAGAGCTAACTCTGCCTTTTCAACAACTTGCTTGTATGACTCCATTCTCAAGCATTAATCATTGTTCCAATACCCGAATTTGTGAAAATTTCTAGAAGTAATGAATGTTCAATCCTTCCATCAATTATATGGGCAGCTTTTACTCCTTGAGCCAGGGCTCTAATACAACATTCCGTTTTTGGTAGCATGCCATTAGAAACAATATTTTTTTCAATAAATTTTCTGGCCTCTTTTAGATTGATTTGTTTTGCGAGACTATTTGGGTTATCTCTTTCTTTTAGTATCCCTGGAGTATCAGTTAAAAGAATAAGTTTTTCTGCATTTATTGCAGCGGCAACTTCGCCTGCTACGAAATCAGCATTGATGTTATGAGAAATGCCATCTGCTGTAGATCCAATACTTGATATAACAGGAATATATCCTTTCGCAATAAGAGGGTCTAATAACTCAGGGTTGATTTGTGTGACCTCTCCAACTAATCCATGACTTCCATCTCCTAATTCTCTTGAATGAATTAAGTTGCCATCGAGGCCTGAAATTCCTACAGCTAATGAACCTGTTTTATTGATCCCCCTAACAATCTGTTTATTTACTCTTCCCATAAGCACCATCTCAACTATTTCCATTGTTTTCTCATCGGTAACTCTTAACCCATTTTCAAATTTTGGTAATATTTCTAATTTATTTAGCCAACGATTGATTTCGGGACCACCACCATGTATAACGACTGGGCATACACCAACACTTGATAATAGAGCAATATCTCTGAAGAAAGCTTCTTTTAACTTTTCATCTTCCATAATAGAACCTCCATACTTAACAACAATTTTTCTACCTGAAAAACTTTGTATGTATGGAAGTGCCTCGCTTAATATTGATACTCTTAGGGAATCGTCCATCATGAAAAGAATATTTAATAAAAGAAAATCAAATCGAATTCCTTTTCATTATCGTTGATAATAAATTCTGATTCAAGACCTTTGACGAAAAACCTGTTTAATCTTTCTTGTTTCTCAATCCATTGTTCAAAGGGGACATCATTGATTTCAAAATGCATCTTAAAACCATTCTTTTCTTCTTTTGTAATTTCTTCAATCTCTTTAAGTTGGGGAGGATTATCTTCATTCCATAAATTTAAGGCCTCTAATGAAGATTCAAGATGCGCTTTTATTCCATATCTCCATCTGGTTACATCTCTAACCAATTCAGTTAATTCTTTAGGTCTATTAAATTTATTTTTCTTAAAATCATTTCTATTTACTAATTTAACTGGAGGTATTTCAGAAGTTTTCAAACCAAGTCCAATTAGTAAAATAGGGACTCCATAAAAAAACGTAGGCACGCTTAGATTTACTGACTCAGTAAAATAAGCTGTCATCCCAATAAAAGCCAAAACACCTCCCGCGACTGTTATTATGTTTGCAGGAGATAGGTATTTCTTCATTTTGTTTTATTAGAAAAGTTATTTTATATTATGCAAGATCATAATTCTACAAATCAAGAAGATTTAATTTTAAAACTTGATCAAGATAGAGCATGGTTGTTAGAGAATCTTGATAAAGGTAAATGGTCAGAAATTAGGAGTGAACTGGCTGATCTTGAAAGAAAAATAAGCAAACTCATTATACGTGTTCAAGAATCAAATATTGAGACTTGATTTTAAAAGGGTATTTCGTCAACTTCAGGGACTAAAGGAGAGGTGTTCCACTGTGAATTCTCGGTATTTCCCGATTTTTCTTCAGAAGAATTGCTATTGTTGCTATCAGAAATGTTAGTTTCTTTTTTCTCTGAGGTTATTTGTACTCCAGGACTTATATTATGAATTCTTGAAGCTGTCAGTTCAGGCTGCTTTTCCTTAGTGCCATCTTTTCTGGTTACTGAGTTCATTCTTAGACGTCCTTCAATAACTATGTTTTGCCCTTCTTTTAATTCTCCCACCATTTCTTGCGCAATAGTACCCCAACCTAAAACTTTTAATTCTCTAAATGGATCTTCATCGCGTAATCCTTTGAAATTAACTGTCATTTCAGCAATGGGTGTTTTATTCTCTTTGGTATATCTCATCTGAGGAGCGCTATTTATTACGGCTTGAATTAAACAATGATTCATTAACTTTCTATTTAATTAAAGATATCTTGATGCACAATTCAGAAAATTGCCACGAAAATGTTTGGATCCTTTCAGGAACTTCAGATGGACCAGTCATAGTTAACAAACTATTAAAACTTAATTATGTAGTATTTGTAAGTGTTGTCACGCATAAAGCAAGTAAATCTTACGTTGAAAATTCAAAGTTACACATCATTACAGGAAAATTAAATGATTCAAGTGAAATCATCAACTTTATTGAAAAAAATAAAATTAATTATGTAATAGATGCAACTCATCCATTTGCTTTAATTATTTCTCAAAATCTAGATGAAGCATGTAAAAAAATCAAAAAGCCTCTTTTGGCTTTTGAGAGAAAATCGGAAATAAAATCATTTAAAAACTTTGAATATATAAAGGATTTAAAAAATATAAACAAGGAAGTTTTAGTAAATAAAAATATTCTTTTAGCAATAGGATCTAAATTATTAAATGAGACGGCAAGTTATTATTTAAAATGTGGTGCAAATGTATTTACAAGAGTAATTCCAACATATGAAAGCATATCCAAAGCTTTTGCCTCATGTATAAAAAATTCAAATATAGCAATATTGGAACCTAGTAAAAACAAAGGAAACATTTTAGAAAAAAAACTATGTGATCATTGGAAGATAGATTATATACTTTGCAGAGATTCTGGAAGTTATGCACAAATGAATTGGGAGGAAATTGTTTATAAAAGTGATATGAAGTTATTTTTAGTAAAAAGGCCAAACCTAAAATTTAGAAACTCGCTTATATTTTTTGATTATGATAAGTTGATAAATCAATTAACTGGTAAAAAAATCACTTTAGGATGAAGAAAGTTTTACTTTTGGTAGCAACTGAATGTAATAAAAAAGCAGCTAAAAAAATAGCTAAATTATTACTCAAAAAAAAGCTTGCAGCGTGTGTCTCATTAAAAGAGATTAATTCCATTTATGAGTGGAAAGGAAAAATTGAGGAGGTTAATGAGTTGGAAATTATAATAAAAAGTAAACCAGAATTGAAAAAAGCTTTGGTAGTTTTCTTACAAAAGCAGATATCTTATGATGTTCCTCAAATTATTTATAAAAAGTTTAATTCTGAAAAAAAATATTCTAATTGGGTAAATAAATCATGTTCAAATCAAGTGTGTCCGCAATAACTTTTGAAGATTAATATTAGATCTAGAACCTAACTGAGTAATTATATGACCAGCGCATATTGAGCCTATTTCTCCGCACTTTTTTAAAGAATAATTATTAATTAGTCCATGAATAAATCCACCAGCATAAAGATCTCCTGCGCCGGTTGTATCAATAATTTTTCCTAATAGTTTTGGTTTTATTTCTTCAGACTTGCCTTTATTGACAACTAAAGAACCTTTACTTCCTAAAGTGATTATTATTAATTCACATATTGAAGAAATAGATTCTTGGCATCTTTGTAAATCATTTTCTTGAAAAAGACTCAAAACTTCTGATTCATTACAAAAAACTATATCAATGTATTTTTCAATTAATTCTAAGAAACTTTCTCGATGCCTATCTACACAAAAAGAGTCCGATAATGAAAGTATTATTTTTGTATCGGATTCTTTGGCAAGCTTTGCAGCTTGAAGAAAGGCATTTTTGGCTAAATCACTATCCCATAAGTATCCTTCCAAGTATAAATATTTGCTATTTGCTATTAACTTATAATTTACATCTTTAGGTTCAAATTCAATTGAAGCACCCAAATATGTGCACATTGTTCTTTGCGCATCTGGAGTTATAAAAATTATTGAATGTGCACTTGAGGGCCCTTTATCTATTGGCGGGGTGTTAAAAATAGTATTACTTCTTCTAATATCAGTAGAGAAGAAATTTCCAAAATTGTCATTCTTTACTCTTCCAATAAATTGAACATTATTATCTAATTCAGCCAAGCATACGACAGTATTAGCAGACGACCCCCCTGATATTTTTTTAATTACTGTGCAATTTTTTAATAAAGCTTCAGATTCATTAGAGTTGATAAGATTCATAGATCCCTTTTTGAGGGTATTTATCTCTAAAAATTCATCATCCACATTAACAATAATATCTACTATTGCATTTCCTAATCCAATAAGGTCTATATCTTTTTTTAGATCAAAAAGTTTGTTTTTTTCTGTCATTGAGATCAGATTTCTTGATTATCTTAGAAGAGCTCTTTTAGGACCATGGATTGGGTCTTCAATTACTATAGTTTGATCTCTGTTTGCGCCTAATGAAACAATCGCAATTGGCACTTCCATTAATTCAGCAAGAAATCTGAGGTAATTCATAGCATTTTCAGGCAGATCAGATAGCTTTCTGCAATTAGCAGTCGAGCATTGCCATCCTTTTAATTTCTTAAAAATTGGTTTACATTTTTTTAAGTCATCAGAATTTGTGGGGAAATAATCTATTTCTTTACCATCTAATTCATATGCAATACAGACTTGAATTTCATCTAATTCATCTAGCACATCTAATTTTGTTACTGCCAAACAATCAAGACCATTTACATAAACAGCATATTTGCCAATAATTCCATCAAACCAACCACATCTTCTTCTTCTTCCAGTTGTGGTTCCAAATTCACTCCCTCTATCACAAAGTTGATCGTTAATACTTCCTTGTAATTCTGTTGGGAATGGCCCCTCTCCAACTCTCGTAGTGTATGCTTTCGCTACTCCTATCACCCTATCTATTAAAGTTGGGCCAACTCCAGCACCAATACAAGCACCTCCTGATATCGGATTTGATGAAGTCACATAGGGATATGTTCCATGATCCAAGTCAAGTAATGTACCCTGTGCCCCTTCAAAAAGAATATTTTTTTTATTTTTTGCAGCGGCATGAATAGTTCTTGTACAGTCAACTACATGCTTTGATAGTCTTTGTCCATAATCAAGATATTCTTCAATTATTTCATCTTTATTAAGGGGAGCAATGCCATATATTTTTTCTAGAAGTCCATTCTTTTCTTTAAGAGGGATCTCAATCACATCTCTTAATCTATCTTCATTAAGCAAATCTCTTATCCTTATCCCATTTCTTTGTGATTTATCAGCATATGTTGGGCCAATCCCTCTACCTGTTGTTCCAATTTTATTGGAACCTCTATCAGCTTCCATTGCTTCATCTAATAAACGATGATAGGGCATGGTGACATGTGAGGTTGATGAAATTTTTAATCCTGATATATCTATTCCATTATCAATCAACATATCTATTTCTTTGAGTAATATCTTTGGGTCTACAACTGTTCCCGATCCAATTAGGCAAATTGTATCTCTATAAAGTATTCCAGATGGAATTAAATGTAATTTTAAAACCTTATCATCGACAACTATAGTATGTCCTGCATTTACACCACCTTGATAACGAACAACAACATCTGCCGAACGACTTAATAAATCGGTTATTTTACCTTTTCCTTCGTCACCCCATTGGGCTCCGATTACAACAACATTAGCCAATTTTAGAAGAGCATTATTTTTGTACGAATATATAATATATTCAAAATTATTGAATAACTTTAAAAAAGTAAATCATTTGTATTAACTTTCTCTAAGAACCATTTTTTCGGCAAGAGTGAATTCTTTAGTTAAACGCTCTTTAAGCTTATCTGGTAGAGGCCTAGTTGCAAAGTTTTTGTAATGACCTGCCATGGCATTTAATGCTGTCTGCATTGTAGTAAATGATTGAGTTTTATTAACCATGCCTCTGTTTCTGTATCTAGAAATATAATCAGTTATTAGAGCAAGTGATTCATCTCTAACCTTATCCTTATCAGGAGAATCTTTTGGAGTTTCAACGGCAATTTGTAGGGTTTTAACAACTGATATTGTGTCTTTTGCATAATCACCTGTCATAGAAGTCTTTGCTGCATATGATGGAGAATTAAATAGTGTAAAAAAAACAGATATACAAATAGCAAAAGATATTGCTTTTACAAAAAATCTAGAAAATAATTCAGTCATCTTTTTAACTAACATAACTTAACTCCGAATAAATTTTAGCTTTAAGAATTTTTATTGTACATTACGTTTGATTCGGAAATAAATTTCTCTAATAAATTTTTAGATGCTATTTTAATTTTACTTTTGCTTGATCTGGAGAAGAATTCTACTTCTTTATTAATTGAGTCTCTGCCAATAATTATTTGAAAAGGAATTCCAATTAAATCCGCATCTTTAAATTTCACTCCTGCTCTATCATCTCGGTCGTCAAGGAGAACATCGATTTGGTTGCTTATAAACTCTTCATAAATCTCTTGAGTAAGTGCTTTTTGAATGGGATCTTTCAAATTAGTTGGAATAATTAAAATCTCAAACGGAGAAATTTGAATTGGCCAAGAAATACCATTTTCATCATGATTCTGTTCAATTGCTGCCTGGGCTATTCTTGTTACGCCTATTCCATAACAACCCATCCATAAATTTTTCAATTGACCATCCTTATCAGAAAACTTTGCATTTAATTTCTCACTATATTTTTGGCCTAATTGAAAAATATGTCCAATTTCGATACCTCTTTTTTCTTTTAATTCTTCATTACTTTCCTGGCTGATACAATCTCCTTTTTTTGCATTCCTTATATCTGATATTAAAAACTTTTTCTCAATAAATGAAAACGCACGGAATACTTTGTGAAAATCAACTTTATTACCACCACTCACAAAAATTGAAAGATTACTGGCAGAGTAGTCAGCGATTCTTATCCAACTTTTATCCCAACTGGAATTAGTTTTTATTGTTTCATCATTTATGTCTGGGCCAATAAAACCTAATGGAAAATTAGTTAGATTTTTATTAATAATGGCATTGTCTTCGACTATTTTTAGGTGAATCAAGTTTGAAATATATTTTTTGTTGATCAAATTAAAAAGCTTGACTTCATTAATATTCTGATCTCCTCTGATACATGCGAGGATTGGGACTTCAGATTTATCTTCAAATTTTGCAAGGAATATAACGACCTTAATTATTTGACTTGCATCTAAATTATTATTTTGACAAATATCAACAATCGATTTTTGATTAGGGGTTTCTATCCATTCTTCATGGGACATTATTAAAGGAATCTCTTCGGACGGCAAAGAAACGGCTTTTTCAATATTGGCTGCATATGAACCACTCTCAGTAAATAAAATAGAATCTTCTCCTGCATCTGCTGTTACCATAAACTCTTTGGATGCTGCTCCTCCAATTGCTCCACTATCGGCATCCACGCCAACTGTATCTAATCCACAATTTTTAAAAATATTTTCATAAGCTTTTTCCATTTTTTCGTAAAAAGAAGACAAATCTTCTTTTGAAGAGTGAAAAGAATAAGCATCCTTCATTATAAATTCCCTACTTCTCATTAATCCAAATCTAGGTCTTATCTCATCTCTAAATTTTGTTTGTATTTGGTAAAAACACAAAGGCAGCTGTTTATATGAATTTATCATTTCTGATGCAATACTTGTAATAACTTCCTCATGTGTAGGTGCTAAGCCAAATTCTTTTCCCTGTCTATCCTTTAAATTAAACATTATGCCTTCTCCTGCGGTGTAACCTTCCCATCTTTCACTTTTTTTCCATAATTCTGCTGGGTGGAGTTGGGGTAAAAGTAATTTCGAACAATAAATATTATTAAGTTCCTTTTCAATTATGTTAGATATTTTTTCGATTACTCTAAGCATTATTGGCATGTATGCATAGATGCCACTATTAACTCTGCGAATATAACCACCTTTTAAGAGTAATTGATGAGAAATAATTTCTGCTTCAGAAGGAGTGTCGCGAAGGGTCCCCAGAGGAAATGAGGTAGTGACGCGCATAAAAGAAACTTATAAATTTAATCAATTTTATCAATTCAGGTGTAAAAAAAATTTAAAGTGTCTTGAGTCCCTGAAGGCAGGTAGTTTAGATTTATCCTTTCTGCTAGTTTCTGCAATAATAAAACTTAAAACTTTTAAGTAAATTCATTAACCTGAATGACATTTTTAATAAAGTTATGGAAAATATAGATTCTAATATTTCTAGTTCAGAAGAATTAGTTGGTATTGATGAAGTTCAGAAATTCCTTAACCGATCAAGAGCTTCTGTTTACAGGTACACAAATACAGATCTAAGAAATTTAAATCCTAGCTTCAACCCGAGAAAATTAAATCCTGAATATAGAACTGATCAGAAAGAGCCATTACGTTTCCACCCTAATGAAATTGCAAGATTTGCTAAGGATATTTTAAGAATTAAAGAAGTTACTGTCGAAGTTTTTAATTCTCCATCTTCAGCTGCACAAAATACTCTTTCTCAAATCCTTGAAGAATTAAAAAGTATTAGATCTCTGCTAGAAAAAAATTAATTTTAAACTATATTTTGATTTATGTACTTTTTGATTGTAAGATTATTTTGTTAAGTTTATTACTCAACTTTTAACAAGTAAATCTCTTGAGATACACAAATTCAAAGCGGTTTGTCAAAAGTAATTTAAGCGAAAAATCTTCTCTTATTACTATTTCAAGTGAATTGGAAAGAGATGATGATGACCCCTTAAGTATGAGGAGTTTATCAATTTCGTTTCTTGGGATTATAATTGCCTCCCTGACAATATTATTGCCCTCAATTTGTATTTTGCTTGGTAGACCTTTATCTCAAGGAAATGAGATTACTTCTTTTCACTTAATTAAAAAAGATGGATCTTAGCTTTATACCTCCATCTCCAATGAAGGGCATAGTTAATTTAGTTGTTGAAATACCCGCTGGTAGCAGGAATAAATATGAATATTGTTCTCAAGCTGGAATTATGGAACTTGATAGGATTTTGCATTCTTCAGTGCGCTACCCATTTGACTATGGCTTTGTCCCAAACACCCTAGCTGATGATGGAGCTCCACTAGACGCAATGGTAATTATGGATGAGCCAACATTCGCAGGTTGTCTAATAAAAGCAAGACCTATAGGTGTCTTAGATATGCATGACTGTGGGAAATATGATGGGAAACTTTTATGTGTTCCTATATCTAATCCTAGGCAAGAAAATATAATTAGCATTAATCAAATAGCACCTAATCAATTAGAAGATGTTGCAGAATTTTTTAGAACAAGCAAAGGTTTAGATGGAAGGACGGTTCAAATAGATGGTTGGAGAGATTTTGAAGTAGTTGAAGAACTTTTAAGAAAATGTACACCAAAAAAAAAGAAATCCTTTCAAGTTTTAAAAAAATCATCAATCGTTAAATAAATTGAAAAGAGTAATTTTTTATAGCTATCCAAAATGCTCTACATGTAGAAAAGCATCTAAGTGGCTTGATCAAAATAATATTAATTATCAATTAATAGATATTGTTAAAGAACCACCTTCAAAAGAATTTTTGGAACTGGCTTTAATACAATTTTCATTAGATATTAAGAAGATATTTAATACAAGAGGTAAGAGTTATAAGTCAATCGGTATTGATATTCTTGACTTAACCAAAAATAAAATTATTGAACTATTGTCAAATGATGGAAAATTAATCAAAAGACCATTCTTAATTATTAATGAAAGTAAATTAATACTTGGATTCAATGAGTCTGAATATATCGCAAACCTCAAATAGATATTTAATTTTATGGTTTTGTAAATTTTATGAATTTCTCTTTAAAAAATATACTTCTTGAGTGGGGTCCATTAATTCTCTTAGCTTTTTTTGTCTCTTCTTGCAGATCTTTTTTAGCGGAACCTCGTTACATTCCCTCTGGTTCAATGCTTCCTGAATTACAAATAAACGATAGATTAATTATTGAAAAAATCTCCTTAAAAAATTCATCACCTCAAAGAGGAGATATTATTGTTTTTAAATCACCTTTCTCTTTTGATGAAAAACTTGTTGCATCAAGATCTAACCCATTACCAAACAAAAGCTATTGTTTTTTTATGGGTTTTCCTCCAATGTCATTCATCCCTGGATTAAGAGACCAGGCTTGTGATGCTTATATAAAAAGAGTAGTAGCATTGCCCGGAGAATTAGTTAGTGTCAATATTAAAGGCGAAGTGATAATTAATAATAAAAAGATTTTTGAGCCATATGTTATTAATTTCTGTTCAGAATCCTTTTTTAATAATTGCGGAGAATTTAAAAGTTTGAAAGTACCGAAGGATCATTTTTTGGTTTTAGGTGATAATAGATCAAATAGCTGGGATGGAAGATATTGGCCTGGAGGTAAATTTCTTCATAAAAAAGAAATAATTGGAAAAGCGTATTTTAGGTTTTGGCCTCTAAAGAATTTTGGGCTTTTTAAAAATCAAGTCCTACATGAATCACTTTCCCTTTGATTAATTTATTTTTCTTGGGGAAATTTGATGGTGAATCATAACCTAAATTGATTTGATTATTTATCCATTTTGTATCAGGGTCAAATATAAGCCATCTTTTACTGCCGATAGATAATTTCTCTTGCATTATTCCTAATAAATTAGAGGGATTAAAACTTAAATATTTCCAAAGCATTGGGATTGGCCAATCTCGTTTGACTACAAATTCTTTCCACAATAACGGTAAAACTAATTCAAAAGAGCTTATCCCTGTGGGTCTATCATTTATGGGAATAAATGTATCTTCATCGCTTAATGCCTTTGAGTTCACTGCAATTGCTTGAATTAAATCATTTTCTAAACCTTTTATTAAAAATTCTCTATTTTCCTGAGAGCCCAAAGGGGGATCTACTTTCCACCCAAGATCATCAAACTCGAGATTATTTGTATCGGCTATTAAGCTCCACCAACTTATTGTTGTTGAAATTGGAATAGCATGTTTTTCTATTTCTTTAAGAGAATTTGAATCTGAGATATTTTTAATTACTATATTTTTATCTGGGAAAATATTCTTGATTCCTAAAATATTTTTAACTTCTGCAATCTCATTATTATTGTCAATAATATAAAAACCTGATTGTAGTGTTTTTATGTCCTTATTTATAATTCCTTTCTGTAGTGAATTTTTTTTTGTTAATGAAAATAATATTGGTGATGTCTTCACTGCGTCTAAAGAAAGACCTTTAAAAATGATTGAGTTGTCAAAAAAGTTGCTAGTAGAGAGACCTATTGAACCTGATTTCAAAAGTTCACAATGGGGAGATAGTTTTTTGCCTTGATCTTCCAAACTTAAACTTCCCCAAAAATAAATATTTAAATCAAAATCATAATTTTTCTGAAAGGGTATTTTTTCAGGATTATCTCTCCAGTTGTTACTATTTGGAAGAAAGGCGATTGTACCAAAACCTGATTTCTTTGCTCTAAACTTTAAATTTTCTAGGTTATCATCAACCCCTGTTAAGGGATCTTCTAAAAATGAATGACTATCTACAAGCATTGGAGCCAATATTTTATTACCAGATTTAGAAATTTTAATATTCTTTTTTAACGCCTCCTTTTTAGCCTTATTACCAAATGCTTCTATTTTGCCATCGATAATTAATAAATTATCTTTGATAACTGTCGCATTGGAGTCCATCAAAATATTTATATTTTCAAAAAAAAAGCTTTTCCCCATTTTTAAAGAGCCCCGGATGCTGTTGAGTCCAGTATCCCACCAAGATGTGTAGTAATATTCAAAGCACTAATTACATTATCTTTTTGAGGATCCTTAAAAAGATCAATAACAGTTATACCTCCATTACCTTGCTTTATCATCCAGATATTAGAAAAATCAATTCCTAATAAATTACAAATAAGGGTTTTATTCACTGCATCATGTGCGACTAACAAGGTCAGATCTTTATTCTTTTGAGCTAAACATATTTCTTCCCAAGCCTTAACTGATCTTTTAGATACTTCTTTAATACTCTCACCCTCGGGCATTAGCACTTCTTCAGGTTTTTCATGCCAATTTTTAAGTAATTCTGGCCATTGTTGCTTAATTTCATTTTCTAATTTGCCTTCCCATAATCCATGGCTTATTTCTACTAAATTTTCAATCTTTTTTATTTCTAAATCTGACTTGTTTTGAAGAATTATTTGTGCTGTTTCATATGGTCTATCCATTGAACTTGAAAAAGCCTTATTGAAGTTAATTTCTTCTAAATATTTAGAGGCCTTCCCCGCCTGATCTTTCCCATTATTATTTAAAGGAATATTTATTTGTCCTTGGAATCGACCCTCTTTATTCCAGTTGGTTTCACCATGCCTAACTAAAAATATTCTTGAGTCTCCAATCTGATCAGGAATTCTTTTATCTAGATGAGAAGTTTGGTTTAAACATTCAATTTGTGTTTTATATGAATGTCTTTGCTTCATAATATTAAGGATTGAAAAAGAGGCATTATCTAACTTTATTTTTCTAAAACCTTTTTTAGGTTTTCCAATCAATAATAAAATCAAACATCTTAGGATTGCATTATGACCAATTATTAAAATATTTGCTTCTTGTTTTTCTAAATATATTTTAAAAATACTTTTAATAAATTCATTTGCCTGCTCATATAAATCTTTAATTGGTTGATACGTTGAATTATGAATACTCTCTAAAGTTAAATTTTCAGGATCATTTTTCCAAAGAAGATAGTCTTCTGGATACTTGTTCTTTATTTCATTAATAGTTAAACCAGACCATGAACCAAGATCAACCTCTAATAAATTTTTATCGTAAATAATATTATTTTCTCCTTTTAAGTTTTTCTGAATTGTCTTCGCAGTCTCTGCCGCTCTTACAAGTGGGGAAGAAAATATCTTGTCGAAATTAATCCCTGATAATGCCTCTCCCGATTTAAGTGCCTGTTCGTAGCCTTTATCGGTTAAATATGAATCATCTGTCCTACCTTGAACTAAGCCTTTTTCATTAAAACTGCTAAGCCCATGCCTTACTAAAACTAATCTAATGCTCATTATATAAATTTTAAATTATAGTATTTTTATCATCTCATGGCGTGATAAAAATAGGTATATGATTATTAGAAATTTCAATGAAAACTAAATTAGGTTTTATATTTTATTATTAATTACATGAATAAGAATATTTCTAAGACAAAACTATTTATAGCTTTTATTTCTCTAATCATAACTTTTTTTGTGTGGCAACAAGGGCTTCGAGATAGTCTCAGTCGACCATCGGTAAGCTTTGATATTAGTCAAAAAGAAAAAGAAATTGCGGAATTAGCTTTACCTGCAATACCAATTAATTTAAGAAACCTTCTTATTATTAATGATCCAATTGAGGATATTAATAATTCTCTTTCTGAGATTTCTTTTGATCAATTAACAGAAAGGAATCAATTGATTTGGCTAATTTCTTACACGAACAATGAGATAAATATTAAAAAAGAGTACCCTAATAACTTTGATAATAAAAATTATAAATTGGTAGTAGAAAATTTAAGTAAAAGTAATCTAGATAATTCATATAAGCCTAATGATAATTTACTAGAGTTATTTAAAGATGATAGATTTCTGTACCATTTGTTGAGCAAAAGATTTTCTTTTGATGAGAGTCAATTAATAACAGATACACTTTCAAAAAAAATGTTTTTAAAAATAATAGCTATTAGATTATTACCTCTTTTAACAATAGTCCTTGGCTCTTTATTAGTTCTAAGGACATTATGGAGTGTTTTAGCGTCAAGAAAAATTGAATGGAAAGAATTTAAACCCTTAGATTTAGATTTGTTAGATATGGTTTTGTTGATATCAGGAGGATTTGTTGTTTTAGGAGAAGTTATTTCGCCATTATTTTCAATTACCTTAGTTGAATTAGTGGCCTCTAATTTATCAATCGAATTGACACAATCATTAAAAATATTTTTTGGCTATCTATTTATGGCAATACCCCCACTAGGGATAATTTATTATCAAATAAAATCTTTTGAAAAAAAAATTATTTTAAAAAAAGATTATTTTCAATTCAATTTCTTACCAATAAAAGATTCTTTTTTTCAGGGATTTAAGGGGTTTTTAATGATAATTCCTTTTGTTTTGCTGGTGTCATTAATTATGAATCTTTTAGTTGATAATCAAAATGGGAGTAATCCTTTACTTGAGATCGTTCTAAATAGTAATAATTATTTGTCATTTTTACTTTTATTTTTAACAACTACATTTTTAGCTCCAATATTCGAGGAGGTTATTTTTAGAGGCGTTTTACTACCAATTTTATCAAGAGAATTTGGAATAATTTTAGGTATCACAATTTCTGCTTTTATTTTTGCTCTGGCACATTTGAGTATTGGTGAAATGATCCCATTGTTTACCTTGGGTATAGGACTAGGAACTACTAGACTCATATCAGGAAGATTATCCTCTTCTGTGATTATGCATTCTTTATGGAATGGGATGACCTTTTTGAATTTGTTTCTGTTGAGAACATAAAGATTTAGCTATATTGCTTGCGAATAAATTAAAAAAATGTTTATTTGATTTATAACACTTTTTATATTTCCATTAATACTAACAAATGAATATAAATAAGAATGAAAATTCTTTAAAAAATAACCTTTACGATGCTAATAAAATAACTTCTAAAAAAATAAAATTATTTAATTTAAAATTTATTCATAGAATATTTGATAGCTTAAATATATCTTTATTAATTTTGATTTTTAGTTTATCTTTTCTTTCTTTTAATAGTCAAAGAAAATGGACAAGTATTTATAATAATTTATTAAAAACAAGAGCAAATAATAATAATCTTATTGACTATATTTCTAAGACTGAAGAATTTTATATTAATGAAATTGAGTCCCTTAATATTTTTAAAAAAGCAACTCCAAAAGATTTAATTTATCTTGATAAGCAAATTACACAGAATAAAAATAATTATTTAAATAAAAAAATTAAATTTATTAAAGATGGATTAAAAGATAGTAAATATCAAAAAGGATATTGATGAAAAGAAGTAAGAAAATTGTTCATTTAGTACCTCTCAAACCTCGAAGGTTTAAGGTTACTTATATATTTTGTTTATTATTGATCTCTGGACTATTTGGAAGGCTTGTAAATTTACAAGTTTTTAGTGCCTCTGACTTACAAAAAAAAGCGAGATTAATACAATTCACCAAGATTAGTTCTTTAAATAAGAGAAGATCAATAGTAGATAGAAATAATAGACTAATTGCTTATGATAAACCTCTCTACAGATTATGGGCTCATCCTAAGTACTTTAACTTCCCTGGAGATTCAACTAATAGAGTAAGAACTATTGATGAAGTGGTTAATAAATTGACGCCAATTTTAAATGTAAAAGATGAATTGCTTCTATCAAAGTTTGAAAATAAAATGTTAGGAATTGAATTGCTGGATGAAATAACAGAGAATCAAGCAAAAAAGATCAAAAACCTTCATATTAGTGGTTTGGATCTCGTTAAATATTCTCAAAGATATTATCCTCAACGTAATTTGTATTCAAATCTTATTGGGTTTGTTAATTATGAGAATAAAGGTTCAGCTGGTTTAGAGCTACATTTAGATAATCAAATCAAAGTACTTAACAAAAGTAATTTGATTAAGAAAGGAGGAGATGGAACACCTCTCCCAGATAATTCGGGACCAAGAGATTTCATTAGTGACTACAAGAGTTTAGGTTTGACAATAGATTCAAGATTACAGAAAGCTACTTTTAAAGCTTTAAGTAAACACGTAGTGAAGTGGAACGCAAAGAAAGGCTTCGCAATAGTAATGAATGTAAATAATGGAGAGATCTTATCACTAGCATCAATTCCATCTTATGATCCAAATAAATATTGGGATTATGATACCGAAGTCTTTAGAGGTTGGTATTCTCAAGATTTATTCGAGCCTGGTTCAACTTTTAAACCAATAAATCTAGCCTTAGCATTAGAAGAAAAAGCAATCCAAAAAGATGGTTTAGTTGAAGATAGTGGGGAGGTTAATGTTGGAGGATGGAGCCTTTCAAATTGGGATAAAAAAGGAAATGGCTATATTGATTATCCAAAAGTTTTACAAGTTTCAAGTAATGTGGGGATGGTAAAAATAATGCAAAATTTGCCGTCTAAGACTTATTGGAATTGGCTAAATAAATTAGGAATTAATAAACGTTTGGAGACGGATTTATTTGAATCTACAGCTGGTCAATTAAAGTCAAAAAATATATTTGTTACTCAGTCAATTGAGCCAGCAGTAGCATCTTTTGGAAAGGGTTTTTCTATTTCTCCTTTAAAATTAGCTCAACTTCACGCTGTTCTAGCTAATGGGGGAAGTGAAATAATTCCTCATGTCACTTTAAATTTTAAAGATCACCTTAAAAACTATTCTCCAAAAGAAATCTTTTCTAACGAGGTATCAAAAACCGTTCTTAAATGGATGGAAAGTGTTGTTGATAATGGCAGTGGAAAAGGAGCGAAAATTGATGGATACAGAATTGGAGGGAAAACTGGAACTTCTCAAAAGGCAGTTAATGGAAGGTATACAAGTAAAAAGGTTTGTAGTTTTGTAGCTTCTTTTCCTGTTAATAATCCAAAGTATGTTGTCCTTGTTGTTATTGACGAACCTTCAAAGGCATACGCTTATGGTTCAACGGTTGCAGTACCAATTGCAAAAGAAATCATCGAAAGTTTAATTGTTATTGAAAAAATACCGCCACAAATTGAAGAAAACAGGAAAGTTGTTAAAAAACCATGAAATTATTCTGGTTTTTAGTTAATTAGTTCATTATTTAATGATTTCATTTGAAATTGAAGCTATCGTGTAAAAATATATGGTTATCTAAAAATGAAATCAATTTTAGAACAATTATCTTCTATTACTGTTGTTGTCGCTGATACTGGAGATTTAGATGCGATTAAAAAGTTTCAACCTAGAGATGCCACTACTAATCCATCACTAATATTAGCTGCGGCTAAGAATCCTGATTACATAAAATTAATCGATCAAGCTTTGGAAAGCTCAAGAAAATCCCTACCTGTTGGCTTTTCTGAAAGTGAATTAATTAAAGAGACTATAGATCAGGTTTCAGTATTTTTTGGCAAGGAAATTCTTAATCTTATTACTGGAAGAGTATCTACAGAAGTTGATGCAAGACTAAGTTTTGATACTGAAGCAACAGTTACAAAAGCGAGAAAGTTAATAAATCACTATAAAAGTTTTGGAATAGATAAAGAAAGAATATTGATTAAGATCGCTTCAACTTGGGAAGGAATTAAGGCAGCTGAAATTTTAGAAAAAGAAGGTATTAAATGCAATTTAACTTTACTTTTTAACTTCTGCCAAGCTGTAGCCTGTGCTAATGCAAAAATAACCTTAATCTCGCCTTTCGTCGGGCGAATATTGGATTGGCATAAAGCAAAAACTGGCAAAGATAACTTTGCAGGGTGTGAAGATCCAGGTGTTATATCAGTAACCAAAATCTACAATTATTTTAAAGAAAAAGGATTTAAAACTGAAGTCATGGGTGCAAGCTTTAGAAATATAGATGAAATAAAAGAATTAGCAGGATGTGACCTTCTAACTATTGCTCCAAAATTTTTAGACGAACTTAATAGAGAGGAAGGGGAATTAATTAAAAAATTAGATGAAGATGCTCAATCCCATAGTTCTATTGATTATAAATTTGATGAGAGAGACTTTAGATTAAGTATGTTAAAGGATCAAATGGCAAGTGAAAAGCTTAGTGAAGGAATAACAGGCTTCAGCAAAGCAATAGAAGAATTAGAAGAGTTGTTATTAAAAAGACTTTCAGAAATTAATAATCAAAAATTAATTTCGACAACTCAGATTTAATTTTTATTAAAACATAAAATTAATCTTTGCTTTTGGTTAGAAGTCTCTTGATAACTCTCATCGCGATGTCTTCATAATTCATTTGACCAGATAATATTTGAGCAATACGTTGAGGGGCTGTTTTCCTTTTGACCCCTAATTGATAGCCAGTTCTTGGGAATCTATAAAATATCTGAGCAATTCTCTTTCCCCATGCCATGGATTTCCCCCATTCATTATTAATGTTTGTTGAATAATTATTTAAATCATTATTATTTCTGGACAAACACTCGTCAATACTTTCTGCAGCAAAATAACTACTAATTAGAGAAGGTCTAATACCTTCGGCCAAAAACGGATCGCAAAGTGAGGCTGCATCCCCCACTGCAATTACCCTATCTCCATTGAGCTTGTTTAGACCATTCCAAATTCTTAGTTTTTTATGAACCACCTTAAAAGATAAATCTTCAAATCCGAAACTTTTTATTACTTTATTATTGAGGTCTTTATTTTCTAGAAGTTTATTATTTATAAAAGTGCCTAAGCCAATATTGACACTGTCTTTTAATGGAAATGCCCAAGCAAATCCATACTTAACAAATCCAAACTCAAATCTAACTGAATCTTTAGGAATATTCCCTAATCCTTTTAACCTCAAGGCGATAGTATTGGCAAATTTTGGCTTTCTTGGACCTAAGTTGAAATATCCAGCCCATTTAGATTGTGAACCGTCGGCAATAACAAGAAATTTAGATTTATATGTAACTTTATTGCTGCATTTTATTATCCAAGTCTTATTATGCTGCGTTATTTTTTCGACCTGTACTGGTCTTAATATCTCACCGCCATATTTTATAGCTTCATCAAGTAATAATTTATCTAATTTTTCTCTTCTAATTATCCAAAAAGGTGATTCACCACTAAGGTCAGCAACAACATTATCAGATGACTCCCATCTGAATTCAACATTCCTGATTTTAGATTCTATTGATTCATCTATATCTAATGGGAGATATTTTTTCATTGAGGATGCCATCCCTCCTGCGCAGGGCTTTATACTTCCAGATGCCTCCTTCTCTATAATTAAAACTGAATAGCCTTTTTTTGATAAGTTAAGTGCTGTAGAAGATCCTGAAAGACCTCCTCCAATAATTATAATGTCGAATTCCTTCAAACTTTTAGAATTTCTTTCTCCTTTTCAGATAATTTAGTTTCTATTAAAGAAATATATTTGTCAGTAAATTTTTGTATTTCTAATTGATTATCTCTTGATACATCTTTTGATATTAAACCTTCTTTCTCATCTTTTTTCTCTTTGTCAACAGCATCCCTTCTAATATTTCTTAGCGCTACTTTACCTTCCTCTGCATATTTAGAAGCTAACTTGCAAAACTCTTTTCTTCTTTCTTCAGTTAATGGTGGGACATTTATTCTTATCACCTTCCCATCATTGTTGGGGTTGATACCTAAATCACTAACTGAGATTGCTTTTTCAATAGTTTGTAGGGAAGAAATATCAAATGGTTGTATTGAAATTGTTTGTGAATCGATAGTTGATATTGAGGCAAGTGATTTGATGGGGGTTTCCGCTCCATAATATTCAACACTTATTCTGTCTAATAATGATGCATTAGCCCTCCCCGTCCTAATGGTATTAAAGTTTCTTTGAGTGGCTTCAACACTTTTGTTCATACTAGATTGAATTTCTTGTTCTTTCATAATTAGAAATAATTAACTTAAATAAGTTTTAACTTATTAAAGAGCCTATAGACTCTCCGGCAACAGCTCTGGAGATATTACCTTTTTTAAAAATATCAAAAACCATAATTGGAATATTATTATCTTTGCATAGAGCAATAGCAGTACTGTCCATCACAGCGATTTCATCACTAAGAACCTGTTGATAAGTTAGAGAATAATACTTTTTTGCCTCTTTAAATTTATTAGGATCACGATCATAAACCCCGTCAACTTTTGTTGCCTTCATAACAACTTCAGCATTTATTTCGGCGGCCCTCAAAGCGGCAGTAGTATCTGTAGTGAAAAATGGATTTCCACAACCACCCCCAAAAACTACAACTCTTCCTTTCTCTAAATGTCTCATTGCTCTTCTTCTAATATAAGGTTCAGCAATTTCTTGCATCTCTATAGCTGTTTGTACTCTAGTTTCAACCCCAACTCTCTCTAATCCATCTTGAAGGGAAATTGCATTCATCACTGTTGCTAACATTCCGACATAATCAGCTGTAGCTCTGTCCATACCATCAGCAGAACCTTTTAGTCCTCTAAATATGTTGCCACCCCCGACAACTATTGCAAGTTGAACTTTATTTGCAATTACCCTCTCAACATCTTCAGCAATTGATTGAACTATCGCAGGGTCTATACCGTACGGTTTATCTCCCATTAGTGCTTCACCACTAAGCTTTAAAAGTACTCTTTTGTAAGTCATTCAATAATCATACTTTTATGACCTTAGCAAGTAAATATACAGAATTTCTTTTTTAGGTTAATAATACTTCCGTCTTTAAACAATTCTCAATCGAAAACCAGAAAAACAAATAAAGTTCCTTTGAAATTCTAAAACTCCACACATGCTTGAGCTTTTATTCCTTGCTCCTTAAAAGGATGCCTAATTAATTTCATCTCTGTTACTAGATCAGCTTGATTAATGATTGATTCGGAAGCTCCTCTTCCAGTTAAAACTATGTGATTTTTTCTATTATCTAGACTTTTTACAAATGTAATTATTTCCTCTGGAGAAAGATATCCAAGTTTGGTTGCAATATTAATTTCATCAAGGATTATAAGTTTATATGATTCATCTTTTATAAATTTTTTAGCTACATGCCAAGCTTCTTTAACTAATATTTCGTCCCTTACTCTATCTTGTGTTTCCCAAGTAAATCCCTCTCCTAAAGCGTGCCATGAAATATTTGATGATAAATTTTTAAGAGCTTTTTCTTCACCGGTAGTCCAACCACCTTTAATAAATTGAATAATTGCGACTTTATGACCATGTCCAATAGTTCTTAACGCCATTCCTAAAGAAGCAGTTGTTTTTCCTTTCCCATTCCCAGTAAAAACAATTAATAAACCTTTTTTTGTTTTCCTTACTTGTAATCTCTTTGTTTGAATATCTTTTCTTTTTTGCATTCTTTTTTTATAAAGATTCTCATCAGTTTCAGGAGATAACTTTCCTCCTATTCCAAGTTCTTTAGCCTGAATATCAAGACTAGTTATATTTTTTGAAGCGGGTTGTTTCTCATCAGCCATAAAATAACTTTTAAATTATATTATACTAATTTAAAAAATTTCACGTTTTTTATATTTTGAAAGTGCATTATTAACAGCTTGTTGCTGATCTCGTTTCGTTATCCAGTGATGATAAGTTTGAGTATGTAGGCTAACGGAATGTCCCATCATTCTTGCTGCAACTGTATCAGGTAGATCATAAAAAATTGTTCTGACTGCCCATGCATGTCTTAGATCATAAGGTTTTATTTTAAGGGCATAACGTTTAAATTGATCAGTTATTTTTTTTCCAATATTTTGCAAAGTTGTAACTCTAAGATCTCTATTAATTTTTGGAAGTAATTCTGGATCTTTGCCTAATTCACAAAGTTCAAATTTATCTACCCATTTGGGATGAAAGGGCCAAACCTGATGTTCTCCTGTTTTAGTAGTAGGCAAAACTCTAATTATTTTGTCTCCATAATTGGTTAAGGAGCTTAAGTCACAAAAAAATACTTCATGATTTCTTAAACCATATGTGGCCATAAGCCCGAAAACATATTTCCAGGACTTGTTTGGTATCTTATCCCATAGATTTTCAATTATCTCGTCAGTAGGAAGATCCCTAAAGCTTGCTTTATTTAGTCCATAACCTTTAGCCATTAATTTCCAATCTTCAGGAAGTTTATGTTCTAAAAATTTTGCCAAAACGCTCAAAGACGTCGCGCATTGTTTTCTGCTTCTGCTCCCTTCTTTATAAGTTTTTAATGTGGTTGTAAAAATATTATCTAAATTTTCAGTATTAGTATCATTTTGGATGGATATCATTCTATTAATGTAGGGCTTATAAGAGCTTCTCCAAGTTGTTTTTCTAGTGCTTGTTAAATATTCGTTTTTATTCTCACTAAAAAAATAATTCTCAAAATCATTAAGTCTATTTAAAAATTTAAATTCATCTTTTATTTCCTTTTTATCAGAATTTTTTACCCAATTGATCCAATCAAATTGATTTAACTCTAATTGCAAAGTTATCAATTGTAATTTTTTCTTAGCTTCTTCTAAGCCATTAAAATCCGCTTTGAGTCCAAGAGATATTCGTTGAACCGTAAAGTCATTTTTATTATTTTTTGAAGGTAGTGAACCTCTGATGTTTAATGTCTCCCCTCTTTTTTCAATTCTAAGTTTGCTTCCTTCTTTAGCAAATTTGTCATTGACATTATTAATTTCCTGAATTACGTTCATTAACTTATATAATTACTTTTATAATGACGTTCCTAATGTTTATTTTCAATCTCCATAAAATATAAATGGAAAAAGTAGGCGTCTTATTAATGAATCTTGGCGGCCCTGAAAGGATTACAGATGTAGGTCCATTTTTATATAATTTATTTTCTGATCCTGAAATAATTAGGCTTCCCGTCCCAGCATTTCAGAAACCTTTAGCATGGTTAATAAGTACACTTAGAAGTACTACTTCACAACAGGCTTACCTTTCAATAGGTGGAGGATCTCCTATTAGAAGGATTACGGAACAACAAGCTAGAGAATTACAAAGCAAATTAAGAGATAAAGGTTTAAATGTAACAACTTATATAGCGATGAGATACTGGCATCCTTTCACAGAATCAGCCATTGCTGATATGAAAGCAGATGGGATAGATCAAATTGTCGTATTGCCTCTGTACCCACACTTTTCTATAAGTACAAGTGGTTCGAGCTTTAGAGAATTAAAAAAATTGAGAGACTCTGATTCTGAGTTTAAAAAAATACCAATGAGATGTGTAAGAAGTTGGTTTAGTCAATCAGGTTACTTAAAATCAATGGTTGAGCTCATTTCGGAACAAATTTCGCTCTGTGAATCGCCTGATAGTGCACATATCTTTTTTACAGCTCATGGAGTTCCTAAAAGTTATGTGGAGGAAGCAGGAGATCCATATAAAGAACAAATAGAAGATTGTTCACTACTAATTATTGATGAACTTGAAAAATTTTTAGGTCATACCAATCCTTACACTCTGTCTTATCAAAGTAGGGTAGGTCCAGTTGAATGGTTAAAACCGTACACAGAAGAAGTTTTGACAGATCTTGGTAAAGCTAAAGTAAATGATTTAATTGTAGTCCCTATAAGTTTCGTAGGAGAACATATTGAAACTTTACAAGAAATTGATATTGAATATAAAGAAATTGCTGAGAAAGCAGGCATTGTTAATTTTAGAAGGGTAAAAGCATTAAATACACACCCTACCTTTATTGAGGGTTTAAGTGATCTAGTTGTTTCTTGCCTAGAAGGACCGATAATTAATATAGAGAAAGCTTCTGAATTGCCTGAGAAAGTTAAACTATACCCTCAGGAAAAATGGCAATGGGGTTGGAATAATAGTTCAGAAGTTTGGAACGGCAGGGTCGCTATGATAGTTTTTCTTATACTTTTTATTGAACTTATCTCAGGTTCTGGGCCTCTTCATAGATTAGGGATTTTATAAATTATATATTATTAAAAAATATCTAAAACTTCATCAAGAGCAATTAAATTTCTAAGTAATTTTTGACATTACATTTCCAAAATGGGCAATATTTTTTAATTAAGTTTATTATTTAAATAGATTTATTTTCTTTAGTGACGCTTACTTCGACATCTTTAACAAAAGATGATTCAGAAAAAAATTACCCCATATGGATTACAGGTGCTGAAGCGCTAATGGATTCACTAAAAGTTCATGATGTAAAAGTGATATTTGGATATCCAGGCGGTGCCATACTTCCTATTTATGATGCGGTACATAAAGCAGAAAATGATGGATGGTTAAAACATTACATGGTAAGACATGAGCAGGGAGGATCCCATGCTGCAGATGGATATGCCAGGTCAACAGGTGAGGTAGGGGTTTGTTTTGGTACTTCAGGTCCAGGGGCTACAAATTTAGTAACTGGTATTGCAACAGCTCAAATGGATTCAGTTCCATTGGTAGTAGTTACTGGCCAAGTTCCAAGACCTGCTATAGGAACGGATGCTTTTCAAGAGACTGATATTTTTGGAATTACACTCCCTATCGTTAAACATTCATGGGTTGTAAGAGACCCGTCTGATATAGCAAAAGTAGTTTCAGAGGCGTTTTTTATTGCTTCTTCTGGAAGACCTGGCCCAGTTTTAATTGATATACCAAAAGATGTGGGTCAAGAATTCTTTAATTATGAAAGAATTTTACCTGGTGAGATTATTCCTAAGGGCTTTAAAAGGAATGGAGAAATTAACGACGCTGATATTAACCAGGCTATTGAATTGATTCAAGAATCTTCAAGACCTTTGTTATATGTAGGAGGTGGAGCAATATCTTCAGGTGCTCATGAGGAAGTGGAAACCTTAGCTAATAATTATCAAATTCCAGTGACTACTACGTTAATGGGAAAAGGGGTCTTTGACGAAAGGGATGACTTATCAGTTGGAATGTTGGGAATGCATGGAACCGCATATGCAAACTTTGCAGTCACGGAATGCGATCTTTTGATTGCTGTAGGTGCGAGATTTGATGATAGGGTTACGGGGAAATTAGATACATTCGCCCCATCTGCAAAGGTTATTCATATTGATATCGATCCTGCAGAAGTTAATAAAAATAGACGTGTTGATGTTGCTATTGTTTCGGATGTAGCTAAAGCTCTTTCTAAAATTAATGAAAAATCTTTTATTAATAAAACCTCCTGCAATACAAAAAATTGGCTAGAAAAAATTAATTTTTGGAAAAATAAGCATCCTTTATTTGTTCCTCCAGAAGAAGGTGAAATTTATCCTCAAGAAGTTCTTTTGAAAGTAAGGGATTTTTCTCCTGAAGCCTTTATCACAACTGATGTAGGTCAACATCAAATGTGGGCTGCTCAGTATCTAAGAAATGCCCCGAGAAGATGGATAAGTAGTGCTGGTTTAGGAACGATGGGCTTTGGATTGCCTGCAGCCATGGGAGTAAAGGCTGCTCTGCCTAACGAGGAGGTTATCTGCATCGCTGGAGATGCAAGTGTTTTGATGAATATACAAGAATTGGGTACTTTATCTCAATATGGTTTAAATATTAAATTAGTGATCATAAATAATCGCTGGCAGGGGATGGTAAGACAGTGGCAAGAAAGCTTTTATGATGAAAGGTACTCCTCCTCTGATATGAGTTGTGGAGAACCTGATTTCGTTAAACTCGCGGAATCGTTTGGAGTAAAAGGGTTCTTAATTTCAGAGAGGAAACAATTATTAAATGAGTTTAAATCTGCTTTAGATTTTGATGGGCCAGCCTTAATAAATGTACGAGTGAGGAGAGGTGAAAATTGCTATCCAATGGTCCCTCCAGGTAAAAGTAATGCTCAAATGGTGGGTTACGTGAACAGTGAAAGCTGATTTTTGTACAAAAAAAACCAAATTAAAATTATTAACTAAATTAATATAAATACTTAAATTGAAAAAAATAACTTCTAGCTTAATTATTTTTTTTCTTGTTGTTTTGTATCCAATTAGAACTTATTCTGCCGAAATTCTTCAGATAAATAACTCAAGTAGCATTTTAGTAGGAGATCAAAATAGAGATCTTCCAATCAAATTATTTTGTGTAGAAATTAACAATGAAGATGATGAAAAAATTGCTTTAAAGCTTCTTAAGAAAGAATTTCCGAGAGGAAGTAAAGTCAAAATAAAACCTATTGGTTTCAAAGAAAATATATTAATAGCTAAGGTTTTTGATATTAATGAAACTAAAGAAATGTCAGATTTATTAATTGCAAAAAATTTATCAAAGGAGACCTGTCAAAATTAAAATTTGCTAAGAACTTATAAAATTCCATTGCCGTAAAAATGTTTTAGTTCTTCTCCAAGAATGAAAGTTATGATTTGATTCATATGTGCATAAGTTAGAGATATCAATATTTGTATTGGATATATTTTCTTTTAAAAGTTCAATATGAGCATACTTTTTAAGATTTAAAGGAATTAAATCGTTTTTTTGTGATTTTACTGACTCTTTTGATTTTAGTGATATCTCCATAGAATCTGAAAATGAAATTGATTCTTTAGAAGCAGCTTTTTTATGAAAATTTTGAAGAGTTTTATTATCTATTAGATAATTTTTTTTTGATATTGATGGACCTATTGCGACAAGCATATCTTCTTTTGAACATCCTTTATCATAAAAGATTTTGATGAGTTTTTTTATTATTTTGTTTTCTAACCCCTTTCTTCCGCAATGTATTGCAGCAACAAGTCTTTTCTTCTTGTCAGCAAATAAAATAGGCATACAATCTGCGGTGTATATCCATAAATTTTGATTTTGTTTATCAGAAACTATTCCATCAGCCTCTACTCTTTCCTTCTCTAGAGTCTTTGATCCAACAACTATTTGATTGCTGTGTATTTGATTTAAAACGCAATTCTTACTGTTTAACTTAAGACGATTTGATAAAAGTGAAAGATTGATTTCAGAACTCGTTTTGGTAAAAAAACCATGTTTAAAGTTATTTTCAAGAAGAGTAGGAGATAAATAATATCTTAATTTTTTGTCTTTTATCGCAAACTCATTTTCTTGAAAATATTTTGGGCTAAAAGACATGATATTAGCCTTATGAAATTAGTTCAACATCTTTTAAAATCCAAAAACCAGCGAATTTTTCAATAAATGGTGTTGATTGTATGGATATAAACTGATAACCATAAGAATCTTTTTTAGATTGAGTGAATTTATCATTTAATACCTTGGCATCTTTTTCTTGTAAATCTGTTACTAACCACTTATCATCTTCTGAGGCTTCAAGTATAAGTTGGTTCTGTTTTATTAGCAGCTTGACAGGCTCTAAACTACTAAACCAAGCAGCAAGAGCAAGTGATCTGTCTTTACTAAAAAGTCTAAGGCCAGGTACTAAGTTGTCATTTTTTATTGAACTCTGGATTGGGAAAATATCTCCAAATTCAATAGGCCAATTTTTAGCTAATTTTAATTCCTCTATAAATATTTCCGAGATGGTTAATGCATCACCTCTCACAGCCTCAGGCAAAGGTTTAGGGTCATTAAGAATATTAGATGTAAAGGTTGGAGCTAATACTCCTCTTACATATCCTTGCTCTAAAGGATATATCTCTCGTTCGAGAAATTCGATCCTGTCAAATAATTCATAAGTCCTTCTGCTAACAAGTGCCTCAATTCCTATATTCTCAATAGATTTTTTAATTATTGATTTCATTGATGCTCTCCAAAATCTTATTTTTAATGGCTTTGCCCAACCTTCTCTTTCTGCATCATTCAGAGCTTCATTTAAAGCTTTTGTAAGCCATATTGAATTAACTTCATTTGCTGGACATACTTTATTCCACAAAAATATTTCCTCTGTTTTAAAGCTTTTTGAAGATGAAATAATTAATTCCCATCTTTTTTTACCATTTTTTTCGATAATTGGCCTCGAATAAAAGTCCAACTCCCAATCTGATATTTTAAGTTCTTTATTCGAAATTATTTTTTCATTGATGGTCATTTTTCTAAATCTTTTTTATCAAAAAGTGACTTAGTTTTTAGAGACCTTTCAGAGGCTTCAATCATAACTTTTTCTTTATCAATGATTAATTCTCCAGGAGTGTTTTCTAATAAGGCTGTATTTAAACCAATTCTTCCTCTTTCCAAGTCAATTTCTGTTATTAGTGCCTTTATAACCTCACCCTCCACGAAAATCTCTCTTAAATTTCGGATGGATCCATTTGTTATGGAGGATTGATGAAGAAGCCCGCTTGCTCCTCCTAAATCAACAAAGAAACCATATGGTTTTATTGCTAAAATTTCACCCTCAATTAATTGTCCTAATTTTAGATCTGCAAATTTAGAAACTAATAGTGCTTTTTTTTCTGATAAAACAAGTTTCCGTGTCTCTGGATTTACCTCTAAAAATGCAACTTTTAAATTTTTACTAACTAAAGATTGATAATCTTGACCATTTTCAAGTTGTGAACGTGGAATAAATCCTCTTAATCCATCAACATCGCAAGTAAGTCCTCCTCTATTAAAACCATTTATTGTAACTTGTATTAATTCTCCATTTTTCGCAGAACTTGCAACTTTTTCCCAACTTTGCCTAAGAATTAATGCTCGTGCACTTACTGTGACCATACCATCAGCATTCTGTTCTTTTATTACTAAAACTTCCATTTCTAAACCAATGGTAAATTTTTCTTTGAAATTTGTAATTACTCCTAATCCACATTCTTTTTTTGGCATGAAACCAGGTGCTTTACCACCAATGTCTATATACAAACCATCACTTTCTAATGCTATTACTTTCCCCTTAATTGTCTCTCCTGTTGAACCTATCGGCTCATTCTCGTTTAACGCTTCTAAAAAGGCACTTTCGTCAAAATCAAATTCATCAAGTTTTCTTTCTATGATGAAATCTTCATCTTCATCTTGTAAAATCAAAGGTTTATCTAACTCCTTATAACTAATATTTTCAAAGTTAATATTATGGGAATAACTTCCTTTTACTTCATCTATTGTGGTTTCAATAATTTTAGGCTTTACAGCACTGATGTCAGCTTTGACTTCTTTTGTAGAATTTTGATGACCATCAACTACTTCTTCCTTCTTACTAATAGAATCCTTTTTGCTTATGTGAAGGACTTGAAGTGGTTTCTTAAGATTGTGTTTGTCGCCCTTAATTTTCTTATTATTTTGGGCATCTTTATCACTAACTCCCTTCATAGGTAAAATAAGAGTAATTTAATATTAACTTATTCTAAATGTTAGTACTCACAATTAAAAATAATGAACTTTAAATCAATACCTGGCGAATTTGAGTATTTATCATGGCCTGAAGTAAAAAATATTTCAAAAGATATAAGATCAACAATTATCTGGCCTTTTGGAGCGGTAGAACAACATGGCCCTCATTTACCTTTGGCTACAGATAGTATTTTTGTTGATGAGATAATTTGCGAAGTTTTTAAATTAATTCCGTCTGACACACCTATAAAAAAACTTCCAACTCAATATATAGGTTTTTCTCCAGAACATAAGGGATTTGATGGAACTATATCTCTTTCTTCAAATTTAATAACTTTATTAATAAAAGAAGTTGGAGTCCAATTAGCGGATATGGGGTTTAAAAGATTGATATTAATAAATGCGCACGGAGGTCAAATTTCTTTACTTAACACCGCAGCAAGAGAATTAAGAAGTGTTGCTCCTAAACTTTCAATCTTCCCTTGCTTTTTATGGAAAGGAGTTGATGGATTAAGTGAACTGTTAACAAAAAATGAAATTGAAAATGGATTACATGCATCCTTAGCCGAAACAAGTTTGATGATGGCTTTAAAATCTAAACTTGTGGGAGATGAAAGACCTTGTGAAGGTATTAAAATGCAAATTCCAGAGGGTTGGAGTTTGGAGGGAAATGCTCCAACTGCTTGGTTTACAGAAGATTTAAGTAAATCTGGAGTAATAGGGGATAGTAAAGGTTCAAATAAAGAGCTAGGAAATAGTTTAAAGAGTTTATTAGTCAATCACTGGTTTAAATTAATTATGAATCTTATGAAATCAGACTGGCCAAATTCAATGTAAATTATCATTATTAATTCAATAATATCGTTTAACAATTGAAACTATTTTCATCATATTTAAATAAACTCACTATAATTGTGTAAAACTTAGGCATAATGAGCTAAAGATTACTGACATGCAAACACTCGAATCTAATAAAAAAACTAATCTAGAAAATTCTATTGATTTACCCGATTTTACTACTGATTCTTACAAAGACGCTTATAGCAGGATAAATGCAATAGTTATTGAAGGTGAACAAGAGGCACATGATAATTACATTTCCTTAGCAACATTAATTCCTAACGAATTAGAAGAGTTAACCAAATTAGCGAAAATGGAGCTTAAGCACAAAAGAGGTTTTACTGCATGTGGAAGAAATCTAGGTGTTCAAGCTGACATGATTTTTGCTAAAGAATTCTTTTCCAAATTACATGGTAATTTTCAAGTTGCGTTATCTAATGGCAAGACAACTACATGCTTATTAATTCAGGCAATCTTAATTGAAGCTTTTGCTATATCTGCTTATCACGTTTACATAAGAGTTGCTGATCCTTTTGCGAAAAAAATTACCCAAGGTGTTGTTAAAGATGAATATCTTCATTTAAATTATGGACAAGAATGGCTAAAAGAAAATTTAGCGACTTGTAAAGAAGAGCTAATGGAAGCAAATAAGGTTAACCTTCCATTAATTAAGAAGATGTTAGATCAAGTCTCGGAAGATGCTTCAGTATTAGCTATGGATAGGGAAGAATTAATGGAAGAATTCATGATTGCCTACCAAGATACACTCCTTGAAATAGGTTTAGATAATAGAGAAATTGCAAGAATGGCAATGGCCGCTATCGTCTAATTTATTTATAGATTTAATTAGTCGATTCAAAAATAATTTTTATCTATTTAGTTAATAGCACTGTGCTATTGTTCATATCAATAAATAGATTCCATTAATAAGGTAATCAATGTTTGGGCTAATAGGTCATTCAACTAGTTTTGAAGATGCAAAAAGAAAGGCTTCATTATTGGGCTTTGATCATATTGCTGATGGTGACTTGGATGTATGGTGCACAGCTCCACCTCAACTAGTGGAAAATGTAGAAGTTAAAAGTGCTACAGGGATATCGATAGAAGGTTCTTATATTGATTCATGTTTCGTTCCTGAAATGCTTTCAAGATTTAAAACGGCAAGAAGAAAAGTATTAAATGCGATGGAATTAGCTCAAAAAAAAGGTATTAATATTACCGCTTTAGGAGGGTTCACTTCTATCATCTTTGAAAATTTTAATCTCCTTCAACATAAGCAGATTAGGAATACCTCACTTGAATGGGAAAGGTTTACAACTGGGAATACTCATACTGCATGGGTTATTTGCAGGCAATTAGAGATGAATGCTCCTAAAATAGGAATTGATCTAAAAAGTGCAACAGTTGCTGTAGTTGGTGCTACAGGTGATATTGGCAGTGCTGTTTGTCGATGGTTAATTAATAAAACAGGTATTGGTGAACTTCTTTTGGTAGCAAGGCAAAAGGAACCTTTGGAGTCTTTGCAAAAAGAATTAGATGGTGGAACTATAAAAAATCTAGAAGAAGCATTACCTGAAGCCGATATCGTTGTATGGGTAGCAAGTATGCCAAAGACCATGGAAATCAATACCAATAATCTTAAACAGCCATGTTTAATGATTGATGGAGGGTATCCAAAGAATCTAGATGAAAAATTTCAAGGTAATAATATACATGTTGTGAAAGGAGGTATAGTAAGGTTCTTCAATGATATAGGTTGGAATATGATGGAACTAGCGGAAATGCAAAATCCTCAGAGAGAAATGTTTGCATGTTTTGCAGAAGCAATGATTTTAGAATTTGAAAAATGTCATACAAACTTTAGCTGGGGAAGAAATAATATATCTCTCGAGAAAATGGAGTTCATTGGAGCTGCTTCTGTAAAGCATGGCTTCTCTGCAATTGGCCTAGATAAGCATCCAAAAGTATTAGCAGTTTGAATCATGCCAAGACGTTATCTTCTTGATTTTGAAAAACCTCTTGTCGAGCTTGAGAAGCAAATAGAGCAAATTAGAGAATTAGCAAGAGATTCAGAAGTAGATGTTAGTCAACAGTTACTGCAACTAGAAACACTCGCTACAAGAAGAAGAGAGGAGATTTTTAGGTCCCTAACTCCTGCTCAGAAAATACAGGTAGCCAGACATCCACAAAGACCAAGTACTTTGGATTTTATTCAAATGTTTTGTGATGATTGGACTGAATTACATGGAGATAGAAATGGAGGAGATGATATGGCCTTAATTGGAGGTTTAGGTTCGATAAATAATCAACCGGTGCTTTTATTGGGTCATCAGAAAGGAAGAGATACGAAGGAAAATGTAGTTAGAAACTTTGGGATGGCAAAACCGGGAGGTTATAGAAAAGCTCTAAGGTTAATGCAGCATGCTGATAGATTCTCATTGCCTATCCTTACTTTTATTGATACCCCTGGTGCATATGCTGGCCTCTCTGCAGAAGAACAAGGTCAAGGAGAAGCCATAGCTAGAAATCTAAGAGAAATGTTTGGGTTTCAAGTCCCAATAATTGCCACTATTATTGGTGAAGGAGGGTCTGGTGGAGCTCTTGGAATTGGAGTAGCTGATAGGCTATTGATGTTTGAACACAGTGTTTATACCGTTGCTAGTCCAGAAGCTTGTGCCTCAATTCTTTGGAGAGATGCTGCAAAAGCTTCTGAAGCTGCAACAGCGTTAAAAATAACTGGACAAGATCTTCTTGAATTGGGCGTAATAGATGAGGTTTTGTCAGAACCTGCAGGTGGTAATAATTGGGCTCCTATAGAGGCTGGCAATACTCTAAAAGGCTCTATTGAAAGAAATCTTAGTGAATTATTAGAGTTGAGTAAAGAGGAACTTTTAGAACAAAGATATTCAAAATTCAGGGTTTTGGGAAAATTTATTGAATCAAATAATTTTGAAGAAATTCAGGAAAATTTACCTCAAATAACAGAATAAATTGAAATTAGCATACATTACAGGAGCTACTAAAGGTATTGGGAGGGCTACAGCAGTAACTTTCGCAAATGCTGGTTGGGATTTAATCTTACTCGCAAGAGATATAGAGATGTTGGAAATGCTAAGAGATGAGCTATCAGATACGGGGTCAACAATCAATGTTGTAAAGTGCAATTTATCTAATTCAGATGAAATAGATAATTCAATTAATGAATCAATAAAAAAATATGGGTGCCCTTCCGTTTTAATAAATAATGCTGGATGTGCTTTTAATGGAAATTTAGTTGAAATGGCTCTAACAAAATGGCAAGAAATAATTCAAATTAACCTCACGAGTGTTTTTCAGATATGTAGTTTAATTGTTCCCAAAATGAGAAAAAATGGTGGCTTAATTATTAATGTTAGTAGTCATGCCTCTAATAATGCTTTTCCTCAATGGGGTGCCTATTGTGTATCAAAATCTGCTCTAGCGATGTTTACAAAGTGTCTCAGAGAAGAAGAGAGGACTAACTCGATTAGAGCTTGTACAATAACTTTAGGTTCAGTTAATACCCCTCTTTGGGACTCGGAATCAATTAAATCAGATTTCGATAGAACCTCTATGCTTTCTTCAACTAATGTCTCAAATACTATTTTATATATGGCTGAACAACCAGACTCTCAAGCAATAGAAGATTTAACTCTCATGCCTGCTGGGGGTGCTTTTTGACCATAGTTTATCAAGTTTTAAAAACGATAAAGTAAATTTTTTTAGGAATTGATGAACCCGATTAAACATAAGAATGTGATATAGTGTGTAAGCAATTAAGCCCAAGAAAGATACAGTTAATCTAGTTTGCATACTATTTCCTGTTTAGAATTTTATGACTTCTACATTACCCAACGATAATATTAAAAGTTTTGATGAACAAATTACTAATAAATTAATCTCAGAAATAATAAGGGATCGTATAAAGAGCAAAGGTACAAGATTCAGTGCAAACGATAATATCGCTGACTTTATTAATCCTGGTGAGCTAGAAATTCTAGAAAAAGAAGTTGCTTCCAGAATTAAAGATTTACTTAAGTCCCTTATCATAGATGTGGACAATGACCATAATACTCAGGAGACTGCAGAAAGAGTCTCAAAAATGTACCTAAACGAAGTTTTTAAAGGTAGATATCATGAACAACCAAAGGTTACAAGTTTTCCAAATGATAAAAACCTTGACGAAATCTATACTGTTGGACCAATATCAGTAAGGTCCGCTTGCTCTCATCATTTAGTTCCAATTTTAGGAGAATGTTGGATAGGAATTAAACCAGGTAGCAAAGTTATAGGACTTTCAAAGTTTGCTAGAGTGGCAGACTGGGTGTTTTCCAGACCTCATATACAAGAAGAAGCTGTAATGATTCTTGCTGATGAAATAGAAAAATTATGTGAACCTAAAGGTCTTGGCATAATAGTCAAAGCTCAACACTACTGTATGAAATGGAGAGGAGTTAAAGAGCCGAATACTAGCATGATAAATTCAGTAGTTAGAGGAGATTTTAGACATGATATAAGTCTAAAACAAGAATTTTTTGAACTAGTAAAACAACAATCTTCTAATAATAATTACTAAAAATTAGTATTTTCTTACTTCTTTTATAATCAAACCAACTTTTTGAATATCTTTTATTCCTGGAGCGGTTTCAACGCTACTCGAAATATCAATACCACTTGGTTTTATATTTTTTAAAATCTCACCTATCCAATCTGTGGAAACGCCTCCTGCAATCCACCAAGGTTTGCTGAAACTTAAATCTTCTAAATATTGTTGTTTTATTTTTTTCCCCGAACCACCATATGTTTCTTTATTCCATGAATCTAAAAGTATTGCATCTATAAAGTTTTCATAAGGTTTAATCTTTTCAAGATCTTTTTTATTTTTTATTCTAAAAGCTTTCCATAAGCCAACGTCCGGAATCCGTTTTTTTAATTTTTGACAATAATCAATATCCTCATCTCCATGGAGTTGAATTATAGTTTCGTTTGGTTCTCCTAAAAACCCTTTAATAATTGAATCAATAGGACTATTTTTTACAACTGAAACTCTATCAATATTTGGATATAAATCTTTTAAAGTTCTGAAGATTACTTTTTTCTTTTCTGGGGAAATATATCTTGGAGATTCATCCACCGAAATGATACCTATTGCATTAGTTCCTAATTCGGCTACTTGAACAGCTTGTTCAATGGAAGTTATTCCGCAAATTTTAACTAAAGTTTTGGTCTCAAGCATATCTTTATCTTATAGGTAGAATTAATATTATTTGTAAATATAACGGAGATTATTTTTGAGGAGTTTGCAAATTTTTAAAATAAGGGGAATTCCCTTTAAATTACATCCTTACTGGTTTGCAATCCTTTTTTTATTTTCATGGAGTATTTCTAATCAAGTTAATTTAACTTCTGGTGAAATTTATAATATTAAGGAAGCTTGGTTGATTGGTTTCTTAACTTCTTTTTTTTTATTAAGCACGATCATATTCCATGAGGTCTTACATACTTTTGTTTCGTTAAATCAAGGAGTAAAAATAAAAAATATTACCTTTTACTTCCTAGGGGCAGTTTTGCAAATAGAAAAGGAATGTCAAACAGCTTTGGGTAATATAAAAATCTCGATAGTTAGGCCTTTATTATGTTTTTCGACGGCATTAATTCTTATTTTCATTAGTAATCCTACTGAATCCAACGAACAAATATTCACAAATATATTGAACAGAGTAGCAATATTAAATCTTTTTCTAGGCTTTTTAAACTTAATTCCTATTGGATCTTTAGATGGAGGTAATTTGTTGAAGAGTACAATTTGGTATTTTTCAGGAAGTAAAAATAAAGGAAGAAATTTTTTAAATAAATTAACTTTAATATTATCAATTTTAGTTTTTCTTTTTGGAATTATATGTTTATTTAGTTTCAATTTTTACTATGGTTTATTACTTACTTTTTTGGGATTATTTGGTATTAATTCATCAAAGTCTGAAAATCAATTTTTTAAAATTGAAAATATTTTAAAATTAAGTAAAGTTTCTGAACTTAAATTTAAGCCATTAAGAAAAATAGAATTCAATTCAAATTTTGTGCAGTTAAATAATGTGGTTAAAAGTAAAAAAGATAAACAAGATAAATATTTGTTTTTGACTAATAGTGGCAGATGGGACGGTTTTATTGAGGAAAAAATTTTAAAATCTGTTTCAGTAAAAAAATGGGACCGTACTTTAGTTGGGGATTTTAAAAAGTCCATTAAGAAATTTGAGAGTGTCAATTTTAGTACTGAGTTATGGAGAGCTATTGAAAAAATAGAGAAATCTAATGAAGGTATAGTACTCGTACTCAATTCTGCTGATATACCACTGGGAATAATTGACAGAAATAAAATTGGTTATTTTGTGTTTAATAAATTAGGTTTAAATTTACCTTCCAATCTAATCAGTAAATTTAATAATAAGGATCAGTATCCACTGGGTGTTCAATTACCCAAAATTATAAAATTAATGAGAAAAAAAGGAGAAATTGAATAAATTCAAGTCACAATAATTCTTTAATCTCATCTTTTTGATAGTAGATTTTTTCAATTTTTATATTTGACTTGGATTCTAAAAATGAATTAATCAAATATTTAATTATTTCGTCATAAGTAAGATTTAAATTAATTTTTTTTGGAGGCTCTTCTCCAAATAATCTTAACCATAAGTCTCTTGGGGGGTTAAGTTGAATTTCCCCATGCTGAAGAAATGCCCCTTTCTTTCTGTATTGGGCGCTCCCTATACGTTTAAAACCATATTGATCAACTAAATCAGACACATAAGATGATTCAAAACAGTTCTCTTTAATTATTGATTTTCTTAAAGTCCCTCTTTTTAAACCTAAACCTAATTCATTAAAACTTTTAATTAACCAATTATTTACTAGCTCATAACTAAAAATCTTATAGGAAGGTTTTTTAAATGTTAGAGCGTATGTGATCCCTCCAGAATGAAGTACTGCACCCCCTCCTGAGGGTCTTCTTACTACCTTGATGATTCCATCCTCTAATAGCTTTTCCCAATGAGGTGGAATTACTTTTTGATGATACCCAAGAGAAATCCAATTTCCCTCCCAATGATAGAACCTTAATGTAAAAAGAATTTCAACTTTAGAAATAGTTTTTTCTAAAAAATGTAAATCTAGAGCCATTTGTTCAACTCCAGTTAATTTCGTTGTTGAAATAATTAAAGCTTGATTATCTATTCTCAAAATTATTTTTTGATTTAATTACGTAACAGCATTTTGTAATAGTCTATCAATTTTTCACTTTTGGGTAGAGAATATAGAAAATAAATATGTATTTAGTATGGAGCCAACTCAATCAATCAATTTAATAATACTTGGTCTTATTGTGGTAATGCATGCAGGTGTATTGGCTTTAAGGCTTGGCATAAGTTTAGCTAGAACATAAAAAACTAATTTTGATTATAAAAAACTTTATGTTATTAATTAAAGAAGACTTTTATTCTTGAGTCTTTTATATTTTTTTTTTGAAAATAATTTGCCTAAACATTACCGTAAAAGTACTCCTACGGACAAAAGATCTTTAGCATCTGCTATAGAGATAAACTATAAAGAACAAGAAGATTTTGTAAGCTCTGTTTTTCTAGGGTTAAAAGTTTGTTTTTCTCTTTTAGCAATAGTGAGTTTATTAAAAATTGGATATAGCTCAAAAGTTAGATTAACTAGATTGAGGGAGATTAAAAATTCTTATTTATATGAAAAATTAAGGTTTGATAATTTAAGTAGTAGATTTGATAATTTAATCTCTTTAGAAGGCGAGCAAAGATTTATGAAGGATCAAGATCAAATGATTTCCAGAGACATAATCAGAGTAATATGGCGTTGATAAGTGTGACTATAAAGTCATTTAATTATCGAATTTTTCATTTTAATTTTTATAGCTAGTGGGTAAGAGTATTAAAGGTTTAGTTCTAATAACAGGAACAACATCAGGAGTAGGTTTAAATACCTTAAAACCATTGTTGAGATTTGGGTGGGAAGTTATAGCGGTAAATCGCTCAAATAAAAGGGCAGTAGAAATAGCTCAGAAATCCTTAACAGATTCCGAAATGAAAAATATTCATTTTATAGAAATTGATTTGTCTGATTTGAATGATGTAAGAAATGGTTGTTATGAGATATTGAAAAAATTTCAAAACCCCATAAATTCTATTATTTGTAATGCTGCAGTTTATAAGCCAAGATTACGGAAACCTGAAAGATCTCCCCAAGGATTTGAAAATTCTATGGCAGTTAATCATTTTGGTCATTTTCTCTTGATTAATCTTCTTCTTGATAATATTTTGTCCTCTGAGAAAGAAATTGATTTAAATGGTAGAACAATTAAATTCAAACCAAGAATAACCGTATTAGGAACTGTTACGGCAAATTATTCAGAACTAGGCGGGAGAATTCCTATACCTGCTCCAGCTGATCTTGGTAATTTATCTGGATTTAAAAATGGATTTTTATCTCCAATTAGCATGGCAAATGGAAAAAAATTTAAACCCGGGAAAGCCTATAAAGATAGCAAACTGTGCAATATGGTAACAGTACAAGAATTATCAAAAAAATATCCTAAAGAAAGAATAATTATTAATTCCCTTTACCCTGGATGTGTGGCCGATACAAAACTCTTTAGGGATACCCCTTGGCTTTTTAGATTTTTATTCCCAATCTTTCAGAAATTCATCACAAAAGGATATGTATCTCAAAGATTAGCTGGAGAAAGAGTCGCTCAAGTAGCGACGCTTAAGGAATATGCTAAGCCTGCAGTCCATTGGAGTTGGGGAAATCGCCAAAAGTTAGGGAGAAAAGCTTTTTCTCAAAAATTGTCTAAGAGAATTATTGATTCAAATATTTCAAGACAAACTTATGAATTAACTAGAAAATTGGTTGGATTAGCTTAGGTAGTTAATCAAATCCTAATAAATCAAAAATTTCTCTATCTTTTAGTGGAGTACCCTCAAGTGGCTCCACATTATCTAACATATTTTTAGCGAGAGATAAATATTCATTTTGCACCTCAACCACATCTTCAGTTGGTTCCATTTCAAAAATCGTACACTTTTTAAGTCTTGACCTTCTAATGGCATCTACATCTTTAAAGTGAGCCATAGTTTTTAAACCAGTTCTATTATTGAACTTATCAATTTGATCGGTATCTTTGGATCTATTTGCCACTACTCCACCTAATCGGACTTTATAATTTTTTGCTTTTGCTTGAATTGCAGAAACAATCCTATTCATTGCAAATATTGAATCAAAGTCATTAGCCGTAACAATTAGGCAGTAATTAGCGTGTTGTAAGGGAGCAGCAAAACCTCCACAAACGACATCACCCAAGACATCGAAAATAACTACATCTGTGTCCTCTAGTAAATGATGCTCTTTTAAGAGCTTTACTGTTTGTCCTGTTACATATCCACCACAACCTGTACCAGCGGGAGGACCTCCACTCTCGACGCACATTACTCCATTAAAACCTTCAAACATAAAGTCAGTAGGCCTTAATTCCTCACTATGAAAATCTACTTCCTCCAGAATATCAATGACAGTGGGAACCATCTTGTGAGTAAGAGTAAAAGTACTATCGTGCTTAGGGTCACATCCTATTTGTAGAACTTTTTTACCTAATTTTGAAAAAGCTGCTGAAAGGTTGGAAGACGTTGTTGATTTACCTATACCCCCTTTGCCATATACAGCGATTACTAATGCTCCTTCTTCAATATTTACTTTTGGATCTTGCTTGACTTGAACACTGCCTTCTCCATCAAGAGGTTTATTTATTGTACTTGTCATTTAAAGCTAAAATTTGCACGTTAATAAATACATTCTTGCAGGAATATGCTTCTAGAAATGTATTTCTCAACAAATAGTTATTTATTAAGATTAAAGATACAAGATATATGTTTATAACTAGATATTCCGCGATTATTATTGTTACTATGAGTGAAAATACTCATGTTGGAATAATAATTTATTTATAAGGATTAACCAAAATAGGCTTTCGCATCGTATAGGGTCTCGTCGCTAATTTCAGGAAGACCTTTTGAAAGAGCATATTTCTCAGTATTTGATTTAACTTTACCTCTAACAAAAAATGGAACTTTTGTAAGTTCTGCTCTTCCAGAGTCTGTCCAAATTACAGTTTCCTTCTTTTGAATACTGTTATTACTTCGCGCATGCTCATCTTCTTTATTCTCAAGACCCTTTGTGGCAGTATGACCAAGATGACTTTGATGGCCATCAACAAATTCAAAGTCATGTTTGAACATATCAATGAGATGTTCTTCAAGACCCATCATTAGAGGGTGAACCCAGTCGTCAAAAATAACATTTGCTCCTTCCCATCCCATTTGAGGGCTATATCTTGCAGGAACATCTTGAACATGCATTGGAGTACTAATTACTGAGCATGGGATACCAAGTCTTTTTGCGCTGTGTCTTTCCATTTGGGTCCCTAAAACTAATTCGGGGGATGCTTTTTTCATGGCATCTTCTACTTCTAGGTAGCTATTAGTAATTAGTGCTTCTATATTTAATTCCTTAGCTGCGGCTCTTACTTGCCTTGCCATTTCTCTGCTGTAAGTTCCCAATCCTACTACTTCAAAACCTAGTTCATCTTTGGCAATTTTGGCAGCTGCGATAGCATGAGTACCGTCACCAAAAATAAAAACCCTTTTCCCCGTCAAGTAATTTGAGTCAACAGACTTCGAGTACCATGGAAGTTTTGACTTGTGCTCTAGTTCCTCTTGATTTGTTAATGGTAGGTCAAGTTTTTCATGAACTTCGTTAATAAAATTAATTGTATTTTTTATACCAATTGGGATGGTAGTTGTATATTCCATTCCGCAATTACGCTTAAGCCATTCACAAGAAGTCTCAGCAATCTCATGATAAATGCAAATATTAATATCAGCATCAGTTAATCTTGCAATATCATCTGGACTTGAACCGAGCGGTGCAACAACATTAGTATCAATACCTTGCTCTGAAAGTATACGTTGAATCTCGATTACATCATCTCTGCATCTAAATCCTAATAAAGTAGGACCTAATATATTTACTTTAGGTCTTCGACCTAAAGACATCCATCTTTTAGGGTTAATCTTTTCAATTTCGTTTACCTTATCTTTCAAAAGAGTTCTTATTATTTGATAAAAGGTTTCTGAAGCACCCCAGTTTTCTTTTTTGCTATAGGCAGGAAGTTCAAGGTTCACTATTGGGATATCAAAACCCATACCCTTAGCAAGAGCTCCTGGTTGATCTTGTATTAGTTCAGCAGTACAACTTTCACCCACTAAAAGAGTTTTTGGTTTAAATCTTTCAACTGCTTCAGTAATATTCCTTTTAACTAGTTCTGCTGTATCTCCTCCTAAGTCTCTAGCCTGAAATGTTGTATAAGTTACAGGTGGTCTTTGGCCTCTTCTCTCAATCATTGTGAAAAGAAGATCTGCATAAGTATCTCCTTGAGGAGCATGGAGAACATAATGAATATCTTTCATTGATGATGCAACTCTCATTGCACCTACATGAGGAGGTCCTTCATATGTCCAAAGAGTTAATTCCATAATTTAATGTGTTGCTAATGATTTGGAGGTGAGTATTTGATTCCTTGTTAAAGGCCTTGAAAAAAGCCCAGCCAAGTCTGCCGCCTGATCAATTCCATGTATGGGACTAAACACCATTTCTATAGACCATTTAGTACTAATCCCCTCTGCCTCCAAAGGATTTGCTAAACCCATTCCGCAAACTACTAAGTCAGGGTTGGAAGCTCTTACACGATCAAGCTGTTTTTCTACATGCTGACCTTCAACAATTTTTGTATCATCCGGTAATAAATTAAGCTCCTCTTCCATTAAATCTCTATTTAAATAAGGTGTTCCAACTTCAATGAGTTCCATTTCACATTCGTTATGTAAAAATCTTGCCAATGAAATTTCAAGCTGTGATTCAGGTAAAAGAAATAATTTTTTTCCTCTTAATATTTCTTTGTGTTTTTCTATTGCCTGCCTGGCTCTATTAGCTAAAGGAGCAATTACTTCATGAACTTTTAGTTCATTAATTTTAAAGGCAGCTGCAGCGGCTAAAACCCATTTTGTGCTTCCCTCTACACCTAGTGGAAATGGAGCCTGAATTATTTCACAACCACGATGCTTTAGGTCTCTGACCGTATCACTCAAATATGGTTGAGCTAACAGGACCTTTGTATTCTTTCCAATCTTTGGTAATTCAGTTGATTGCCTAGGAGGAAAACTTTCAACATTTGTTATTCCAATATTATTGAATATCTTCTTAAACCTATCTTCCACATTATTAGCTAATGTCCCAACTAATAATAATTTCTCATCATCTGTAGATTCCATTAATGGAACAAGAGCTTTCAATGCTCCATCTTCGCCTTGGGTAAAGGTGGTTTCGATCCCGCTGCCCGAATAGTTAACGAACCTTACTTGACCCAAAAATCGGGAGTTTAATTTTTCTGCAACGGTGGCGAGATCAAGTTTAATCACTTCGCTAGGACAAGAACCAACAAGGAAGAGGGTCTTTATTTCAGGCCTTCTAGAAATAAGATCATTGACTACTCTGTCGAGTTCTTCATGAGCATCGGCAAGACCTGCTAGATCTTTCTCTTCAAGAATAGCTGTCCCAAATCTTGGCTCAGCAAAAATCATAACCCCTGCGGCACTTTGAATTAAATGTGCGCATGTTCTCGACCCCACAACCAGAAAAAATGCATCTGGCATCCTTCTGTGTAACCAAACTATTGAAGTAAGGCCACAAAAGACTTCTCTAGGACCAGTCTCTTTATTAAGATCTACTTTACTCATTAAAATACTTAGAGCTTATTCTTCAAGCTTGCATAAACTTTTGGATTTAAGCACTAATTGATAAGTTCTCTTACAAAATGTATACATTTAAAAAACTTATATGAAAGTTTAAAAACTTTAATAAGAATAATTAAACTAATTTATTTACTCTGAAATTTAATTTCTGTAATAAGAACTTCCTTGGCCAAGTTTAGATAATTTCCAGACATTCCTGGCAACTTTTATGGCTAGTAATCCACCTCTCTCTATCTTTGATTTGCCAGGCTTTGCTCCCATTAAAATTGAGACTTCGGAAGTTGTTAGAGGTGCTCCTGTCTTAATAGCTAATTCGGTTAACTCTAGTCTATCTCTAAGATTTTTAAGATTTAATTGATCTGGTTTCATCTCTCCCAACCAACTAAATGAAGGATCTTTCTGAGATAACTTTTGCATTAAACTTAAGCTCACTAAACCTAGGGTTTGATCAGGACTTAATTCATTGTCAGAGGCAGAAGAATCTGGTGCTTTTTTTTGAGAAGTTACCATAAAATTTCATATCTTTAATTTGAAGTTATCGGTTCGTACGAAGCATGCAAGTTAATTTAATAGAAAAAAAAGAACCCTAATCCGTTATAGTCTCCTGAATGGAACCAACTTCTAGCTTAAATAGAGGAGATCGAAAAAAAGGAAGTTCTCTTGTTACTGGATCTGAAGTTCAATCTCAGTCCAATGGAGCAAGCTGTTTTATAACAACTGACTCTGAAAAGTCATTAGTTTCAAGACAAGCAAGTCAAGTTGAGCAAATAGAATTAAGAACATATGTTTTTTTAGACTCTTTACAACCTCAGTTAGCTGCATATATGGGGACTGTGAGTAGAGGTTTTTTACCAATTCCAGGTGATTCTTGCCTATGGATGGAAGTTTCTCCCGGAATGGCAGTTCATAGGGTTACTGATATAGCTTTAAAGGCAAGTAATGTAAGGCTAGGTCAGATGATTGTGGAAAGAGCCTTTGGCTCTTTAGCTCTTTACCATAAGGACCAAAGTACAGTTTTGCATTCAGGAGATGTGGTTTTAGATGCTATTGGGAGTGAAGTGAGGAAAAGAACCAAGCCATCAACAAGTTGGACAGAAGTTATTCGTGCAATTACTCCAGATCATGCAGTTTTAATCAATAGGCAAAACAGAAGTGGATCTATGATTCAATCTGGAATGAGCATGTTTATTTTGGAGACCGAACCAGCCGGATATGTACTTAAGGCAGCTAATGAAGCTGAAAAATCCGCTAATATAACCATCATTGATGTAAAAGCCGTTGGAGCCTTTGGAAGACTCACTCTTGCAGGGAAAGAGGGAGATGTTGAAGAGGCCGCAGCGGCTGCAATAAGAGCAATTGATCAAATATCAAACTATTAAATAGATTTTTAATCTATTCCAAATTCTCTTTTTAAAAAAGGAGCTATAATTTTTGCGGCTTTACCTCTACTCCCAAGTTTACTCAATTGAGAATGATTTAATTCTCCATATACACAATTAGCCTCTTTAACCCAAAAAATAGATTCAAACTCTCCGTTAGGATATTTTGGTTCTTTAAGAATTTCCCCCCAGCAAATACCTGTTGCATCTTTTACCAAATTTCCTTCTGGATCACATAGAACCATACAACTAATGAATTTTGCGCTTCTATAAGGGATATCACTGAGCTCTTTTATTAACTTAATAAGCTTTTCATCATTATTTTTGGCATATCTTGCAGAATATATACCCGGTCTTCCATCTAAATAATCAACCTCAAGCCCTGAGTCATCCGCTAAGGCCCAAGTCTTAGTCTCTAAAGAAGCTGCTTTTGCTTTTAAAAAAGCGTTGTCAAAATAAGTCTTGCCTGTCTCTTCTACATTTAAATATTCGGGTTGTTTTTTTACTTTCAAAGATAGAACATCTAACATCTCTAATATTTCAGATACCTTCTTTTGATTTCCGCTTGCAATAGTAAGAACAGAAGAAGAATTCAAAATAATGTAAAAAATATGTGAATATTATCTTACTTTAAAACTTGATACAGAGACAGGAGGGGTTGAACATTCCACACCTGTGTAGACAGGGCCTGTCTCGTACGCGCACAACATAATGTAAATTTTTTATTAACACAACCGTATGTTTTGATGCACTAACTAATTTCGATAAGTATTGACATATCAATAGTAGCAAGGGTGATAAGTTTAACTTATCAATGATAGAAAAAACATTAATAGAGTATTTAGTGAAAAATGCTTGACTTATCAGTACGTTATGGACCATTCTTCGAATTGAACATTCCACATTTAGTAATTAGTAGGCAATGGCTACAGAAACAATGGGTATCGCACTCGGCATGATCGAGACACGCGGACTTGTACCTGCAATCGAAGCAGCAGACGCAATGACCAAGGCAGCAGAAGTTCGTCTTATTGGTCGTGAATTCGTAGGTGGCGGTTATGTCACAGTTTTGGTTAGAGGAGAAACAGGAGCTGTTAACGCAGCAGTAAGAGCTGGAGCTGATGCTTGTGAGAGAGTCGGTGACGGTCTTGTCGCAGCTCACATCATTGCTCGCCCTCATAGAGAAGTTGAGCCAGCACTTGGTAATGGCGATTTCCTTGGTCAAAAGGACTAATTAAATAAAGCAAAATCTAATTTTGCCAAAAAATAATTTCCCTTAATAGACCTAAATTTATCCTTATGAGTAAGAAGTATGACGCTGGGGTAAAGGAGTACAGAGATACCTACTGGACTCCTGAATATGTCCCCCTCGACACTGATTTGTTAGCCTGTTTCAAATGCACAGGCCAAGAAGGTGTCCCAAGAGAAGAAGTTGCAGCAGCGGTAGCGGCTGAATCTTCTACTGGTACTTGGTCAACTGTTTGGTCCGAGTTACTTACCGACCTTGAATTTTACAAAGGCCGTTGTTATCGAATCGAAGACGTTCCTGGTGATCCAGAAGCATTTTATGCATTTATTGCATACCCTCTAGATCTTTTCGAAGAAGGTTCAATCACAAACGTGTTAACCTCTTTAGTAGGTAACGTATTTGGATTTAAAGCTTTAAGACATCTCCGTCTTGAAGATATTAGATTCCCAATTGCTTTTATTAAGACCTGTGGTGGACCACCTAACGGAATAGTAGTTGAAAGAGATCGACTTAATAAGTATGGAAGACCACTTCTAGGTTGTACCATCAAACCTAAATTAGGATTGTCTGGTAAGAACTACGGAAGGGTTGTGTATGAATGCCTAAGAGGGGGGCTTGATCTAACTAAAGATGATGAGAATATCAATTCTCAGCCATTCCAACGTTGGAGAGAAAGATTTGAGTTCGTTGCTGAAGCCGTTAAACTTGCTCAGCAAGAAACTGGAGAAGTAAAAGGTCATTATTTAAATTGCACCGCTAATACCCCTGAAGAACTATACGAACGTGCAGAGTTTGCTAAAGAGCTTGATATGCCAATCATCATGCATGATTACATAACTGGTGGATTTACCGCAAATACTGGCCTTGCAAACTGGTGTCGTAAAAATGGCATGCTTCTGCATATACACAGAGCTATGCACGCTGTTATTGATAGACATCCAAAGCATGGTATCCATTTCAGAGTTCTAGCGAAATGTTTAAGACTCTCTGGAGGAGACCAGTTACACACTGGAACCGTTGTTGGAAAACTAGAAGGTGATCGTCAAACTACTCTTGGTTACATTGATAACTTAAGAGAATCATTTGTTCCCGAAGATAGATCAAGAGGTAACTTCTTTGATCAAGATTGGGGATCAATGCCTGGAGTTTTTGCTGTTGCATCTGGTGGTATCCACGTTTGGCATATGCCAGCACTGCTTGCAATATTTGGAGATGATTCTTGTCTTCAATTCGGAGGAGGAACTCATGGTCATCCATGGGGTTCAGCTGCCGGAGCTGCTGCAAACCGTGTTGCATTAGAAGCTTGTGTGAAAGCACGTAATGCAGGTCGCGAAATCGAAAAAGAGAGTAGAGACATTCTAATGGAAGCTGCTAAGCATAGTCCTGAATTAGCTATCGCGCTCGAAACTTGGAAAGAAATCAAGTTCGAGTTTGATACCGTTGATAAGCTCGACGTTCAAGGTTAACTCAGATTTCAAACAAGAGGAGAAAATTATTTCTCCTCAATTTTTCAAACCTCGTTTTTACGAGAATATCATTCACAAATCATTTAATTATGCCTTTCCAGAGCTCAGTTGGTGACTATCAAACAGTTGCTACCCTGGAAACATTCGGTTTTTTACCACCGATGACCCAGGAAGAAATATACGATCAAATTGCTTACATTATTGCTCAAGGATGGAGTCCTGTTATTGAGCATGTACATCCAAGTGGAAGTATGCAAACTTATTGGTCTTATTGGAAGCTCCCTTTCTTTGGGGAAAAAGATCTTAACTTGGTTGTAAGTGAGTTAGAAGCATGCCATAGAGCATACCCTGATCATCACGTAAGAATCATTGGTTATGACGCTTATACACAAAGTCAAGGTACAGCTTTTGCAGTTTTCCAAGGACGCTAAATTTTTATTTAACAGTCAATATCTTTCTCCTTTTAAAACTAAAATTTTTATTGGAGAAAGTTTTTTTTAAGAGTTACTAATTTGAAGATTATGTCAACAAAAACAAGTAGAGAGATTGCACTAGAAAGAAGAAAGGCTATGAGTGATGGCGGGAAAAAAGCTGCCTTACATTCTTCTTCTACTAAAGATAGGGTTAGATCATCTCAAGATATACATTCAACTGGAGCAACTTCTTCAAATAAAAAAGTTTTAACATCACCAAGTAAATCTAATATACCTGCCAATAAAATTGCTAGAAAATCTACTTCATTAAAATTATCGAGTAAAGAACTTGGTATAGAAAGAAGAAAAGCAATGTCTACACATGGTAAATCAGCTATTAATTCTTCAGATAGAACACGTACTGATGTTAAAAGTGATATTAAAGTTAATAAAGTTATTTCAACAGAAAAATCTCAGACCTCAAAAGACCACAATAACAATATTAAAGATAATCAAGTAGTTAAACAAAATATCAAAAGAAGAATTAATCAAAAGAGAAAACCCATAACAAATACAAGCAGAGATATTGTTTTAGCAAGAAGAGAAGCTCAATCTAAACATGGAAAATCAGCATCAAAACAAAATACAAGTGCTGCTTCTTTAGCGAGAAGAGGAGACCCGGATTTGTCTAGTAGGGAAATTTCTCAAAGGGTAAGAGAACTTAGAAGTAAAACAGGATCTACATCAAAACAAGGTAATGGTAAGTGTAGACCATGTGGTCCAAACAAAAATGGCTCTAAATTAAATATCGCTGATGCAAGTTGGAAAGTTGGAAAAAGTGAAACAGATTCTGGACAAACTGTTACAGGAACACAAGCAAACAGATCTTTGAAAACAACAGGTAATGAAGCTAGCACCTGTAGAACAGTAACTGGGACACAATATATGGGAGCTGAAGTGACTGATCAATTCTGTCAAGACAAACCAAAATATAAACAACCTATAAGAGCCTCTGTTACAACTACAACATCCGGGAATAAGGTTACTGGTAATGAAGTCGGCAGATCTGAAAAAGTTACTGGGGATGAACCTGGGACTTGTAAAAACTTGACTGGAACAGAATATATTTCTGCTAATCAGTCAAAAAAATATTGTGGGGAAGTAATAAAAAAACCATCAAAGGTAAAGCAAAGTATAACAACTGATGGATTAAAAGTATCTGGTTCCTTGCCAGGAAGATCATCCTTAGTAACTGGAGATGAATCAGGATCTGGGAAGCAGTTGACTGGCGATCAATATCTGGGATCAGAGCCTAGCCCAAAAGGAAAATCATTTGAAAAAGTTGGAAGTTATGACACTTTAAATGGAAATAACGTTACAGGAACTGGTGTAGGAAGATCTGATTATGTAACAGGTAATGAACATGGTAGCTGTAAAAATGTGACGGGAGATGAATATATTGGTTCCCAGCAATATGAAAAATTCTGCGGATCTACTCCAAAGCCTGAGGCTAGGAAAGTTGGTTTGAGTCTCTCTTCAAAATCTAATTTGATAAGTGGAACAATGACAGGTAGATCAAAAATCGTAACAGGCGATGAGCCTGGGTCATGCAAGGTATTAACAGGAACTCCTTATGCAGGCTTAGATCAGATTAATGATAATTGCAATGCTGAAATTGCTGATGATATGAAATCTCGAGCGACAGTCAATTCTGGCAATAATTCAAATGCTAGATTAACTGGACTGCAGCCAGGTATTGGTGGAGTAATGACTGGAGCAAGAAAAGGTTCTTGTAAAAATTTAACTGGAACCCCATATATTGGAGGAGATCAGTTTTTATCAAATTGCGAAACACCACCAAACGATGCTTCTTATGCAAATCAAGAGAAGTCAGCCTCAAATACTTGGAAAGAATTTTCTGTTAATTCACCATCAAGAGAAAAGTATTCAGCTAAAAATACAGAAGGAGTAACAGGTAATAGGTATGAAGATAGTTCAAAGATTACAGGACCTTTTGATATGGCAGAAGATAAAGTCACGGGTACTGAGCAATTTAGATTTGAACCTAATAAAAATATGACTTATAAACAAAAAATGAAACAAGAAGAAAGTCAAAATATTGATATTCCTATAGAGAAAAAAGAGCCTTCTAGAATAACAGGTGAGGGTCAATCTGCAGGGAACATAACAGGTGATGACTGGGATAGAGGAGATAAAGTCACTGGAACAGAAGGAGTTTCTGCTAGGAAGAGGAATCCATCAAGAGCGGGATTTATGGGAGCAATGCCACCTGTTGATAATAAGAGAAATGATGAGACAGAAAAACCTGATTTTCTTATAACTGGATCTAGTGGTAACACTCGTGATGGACAACTGGTTACCTTTTCAGGTGGTGCAAGAGGTTAATTAAATAATGCCTTTGAGAGGACTGGCTAAAGCCAAGAACTTCACATTGGGGCCAACTGCTCCAATGAAAACCTTTACAGAAAATGTTCATTCACAGAATAATGAAATAAATAATTTAAAAAATATTGATAAGACTCATAAGTTAACTAATAATTCTCAGAATGAAAAACTTTATAAATATGAGAGTCAAATAAAAAGTAGTTTTGACAGAATTGTCCCTACTTTGAAAGAAATTGCTCGTATACAGCATCATGAGGATTTCATAAATACAGCTCAATCCATATCTAAGCAAAATTTAGAAATAGATTTGCCAATACATATTTTAGATAAATCTTGGGTTAAACCATTAGATATGAGGGCCTTATATGCCTGGTGCGCTTTTAAGCAGCACGAGAAATTAAGCGATAATTTTTTTGAAAATGATCCTTTAGAGGGTTCTTCTGGAAGTAGTAACGCAAATGATTTTGAGACAACATTGCTAGATTGTGGAATTCACTTGTTAGACATAACACCTTGCTCTGATGGGAGATTAGCTCATTCCATAGCTTATGTAATGAGAATTCCATTTAGTGCAGTTAGAAGAAGATCACATGCTGGAGCACTCTTTGATATTGAAAATACTGTTAATAGATGGGTAAAAACTGAACATAAAAGATATAGAGAAAACAAGCCAAATGAAGCCCATAGAGATACAAGGTATTTAAAAATAGTCACATATCATTTTAGTTCTGTCGATCCTTTGCATCAGGGATGTGCTGCTCATGGTAGTGATGATAAATTAGCAGCTAGAGAGGGTCGTGAAAAATTACTAGCATTTAGGGAGGCTGTAGAAAATAGCTTCTGTTGCGGGGCTTCAGTAGATCTAATGTTAATTGGTCTTGATACTGATACTGATTCGTTAAAGATTCATTTATCTTCAAGTGACGGAAAGATTGATTTAGAAAATACTATTTCTAGTTTAGACATTTACAATTCCACAATAAATTTTTCAAAAGACGAAGCAGAAAAAGAAATTTGTCAGATTATTTCAGGGAATTCTAATAAGGGTCAATTAAAGGGATTGGACAAGTTTGTCTTTAAATTAATAGTTAATAATATTTCTCAGATTGATTATGTTAAGAAATTTCATAAAGGATCTTATGAAGATATTGGTCATGCTGAGAGATTTATTGGAGTTGGGATTGGTTTTAAAGAAGTTCATCTAAGAAACTTAACTTATTTTGCTCATCTTGATACAGTTGAAGAAGGGGCTCCTGATTTGGATGTAGGAGTAAAGATTTTTACAGGATTAAATGTTTCTCAAGATCTACCTATTCCCGTAGTAATAAGATTTGATTATTCTGGTAAAGTACCTGGGGCAAAAGATAGGGCTGCAAAAGATTGTTATAGAGTCAATAATGCGATATCAATTAGATATAAAAATTTAGTTGATAAAGGTTTGTTGCACACTTGTCTTACTATTAGAGATAGGGACAACATTCATTCCGCTCAAATTATTGGAATGTCTTTAGATAAAAAAACAGAGGAGGCTCACTAGCTATGTTAATTTGCAAGGTTTTAAAACCACTTGTATCAACCAATAGAATTCCTGGTTTTGAACATAAACATTTACAAGTAGTTTTAGATGGATCCTCAAATAAAGTTGCAGTTGATGCTGTTGGTTGTAAGCCTGGTGATTGGGTTATTTGCGTTGGTAGTTCTGCAGCTAGAGAAGCTGCAGGAAGTAAATCATATCCAAGTGATTTAACGATTGTTGGAATTATTGATCATTGGGATCCCGATAGTCCAAAACAAATTGAGGTATAAAACTTTTGGAAATAATGAAGGTATGTGGAAGAATGGTTTGCACGCAAAGAGTAGCTGGCCTTGGACATATGAATTTAAGGATTTTAGAAAATAATAAAGGTAAAAAAGTTGTTGCGGTTGATCCTGTTGGAGCTAGAGAGGGGAATTGGGTTTTTACCGCTAGTGGCTCAGCAGCAAGGTTTGCTTGCCCTAATCCAGGAGTTCAAACTGATTTAACTATTGGCGGAATTATAGATTACTGGGAATCTAATTAGACTTTTATAGCATTTGATTGTCCTGATTTGTTTGACAAAAAATTACGAAAAATATCAAATAAATGTATAGTATTAATTGCCGTTATAAATCACGTCTTAATGTGGAACCAAAGGGAGTCGCCTTCAAGAATTGAAAAAAGATTTGAGTTTGAAGAATATCAAAAAATTAGTATATTTTTGAAAAAAATAGATGAATTATGTAAAGAAAAAAATATCTATCCCAATATTAGTTTCGGTAAGAATTTTGTAAGTGTATCTATCTTTTTAGATTCTGAGAAAATACTAAATAATGAAAAAGAATTTTCTATGAGATTAGATAATTACTTTTTAGAAAAATAATTTACCTAATAATGATTTGGTTTATCTATATCTCTTTTAATTAGAGCCATCAAATAAGTAGGGGCTTTATATCTTCCTGGAAGGCATCTGTTTAATGTTTCAAGATGACCCCAACAAACTGTCCTTTCAATCTCTTTTAGTGAATTTCCTTTTAAAATTAATAACCTTAGCGCTTTACAAAATAAAGGGTAGCCTGCTTCTAGTTCGTCTATATTTAGCTTTGCTGCTGTCATAGATCATAGAAGTTTTGTTATTTAATAATCTATACAAATATGGCGCACAATTGGTCCTTATTTCAAATTTCTAAATAATAATAAATTAATCTAGAAAAGCCACGCAATCTATTTCAATTAAAACGCCTTTTGGCAAAGAAGAAACTTCTACACATGCTCTTGCCGGTGGGTTCTTTACATTAAAAAAATCACTGTAAATATCGTTAACAGTTTTAAAATTTTTTAAATCAGTTAAATAAATAGTCGTTTTTATTACATCTTCTGCTCTTGCTCCTCCAGCATTAAGAACAGCTAAAAGATTTTTTAAAACTTGAGTAGTTTCTTTCTCAATATTACCTAAGCAATTTATTTTATTTGAAACTGGATCGATGGCAATTTGACCCGAACAATAAATAAAATTTCCTGCTTTGATTGCTTGATTATAGGGACCAACAGGGTCTGGTGCATTAGCAGTCTTAATTACTTTTGTTGAAGACATTTAAATAGGGATATTTATATAAATTTAAACCCATGAATCTTTATTTGCTCTTAAAAAAGAAAATCTTTTTAAATTATCTGCTCTTAAAAACAGATTAATTTTCATCTCTTCTTCAAGTAGGCATGGAATTGTAAGTTCCTTTAAAGCGATTTTTTTTTCAACTTCAATGAGTTTATTTTTAATATTTTGATTCTCTGGTTCAAGATTTAATGCCCACAAAAGATTTAATTTCGTATATTCATGAGCACAGTAGATGAGAGTGTTTATGGGCAATGACTTAATTCTTTTGAGAGAATAATACATTTGTTTATAAGTACCTTCAAAGATTCTTCCACATCCAGCAGAAAATAAAGTATCACCAATAAATAGAATAGGAACGTTGTTATTTATATAGAAGGCTATATGAGATCTTGTGTGTCCTATTACTTCGAGGACTTTAACTTCTTCATCTAATAACTCTAGTGTGTCTCCATCTTTAACTGATGAATTCTGAAATGGTATACGATCTTTTTCTTTAAAGGAGGCTATAACCTTAACATTTGGCCATTCTTTTATAAGCTCTCTAGTCCCTCCAATATGATCTGAGTGATGATGAGTTTGTAATATAGCTTCTAAATTTAGATTATTAGTTTTTAGGTATTCTTTTACAGGTAGAGAAAGAGCAGGATCAATAACTACTGCTGATCTATTTTTTTTCCAGAGCCAAATTACATTATCCCTTAGAACTCTAATCCCAATTATTTTATGCTCTTTATTAAATTCCATTATTACCTTAGAATTAAAAAAATTGTTTGAAAATAAATTGATCTATGATTACTATAGCTTTACCTAAAGGAGCTCTGTTAGAAGATTCAATTTCAATTTTTAAAAAAGCAGGATTGAACTTCTCTGATGCATTGCTAGAGAATAATAGATCATTAACTATCGAATCGAAATGTAAACGAGCCAAAGCCTTATTGGTAAGAAATGGGGACGTTCCAGTTTATGTAAGTTACGGGCAAGCAGATTTAGGAATTGTAGGATACGACGTATTACAGGAATCTGAATTGAAAGTTGCTAAATTGCTTGATTTAGGTTTTGGTGGATGTCATATGTCACTTGCTGTAAAAAATAATAGTAATTATTCAAAACCTACGGATCTTCCCGCTAATTGTAAAGTGGCAAGTAAATTCACAAAAACTGCTAGAGCCTATTTTGATGATTTAAATATACCAGTTGAGATTGTTCATCTAACGGGATCAGTAGAGCTTGGCCCTATTACTGGAATGGCAGAAGCCATAATAGATTTGGTCGCTACAGGTAAGACTCTTAAAGAAAACGGTTTAAGTAAAATTGACGATCTTTTTTATTCAACTGCAAGATTAATAGCTAATCCTCTCTCTCTTAGATTAGATAGCAACCCTCTCCGAGATGTGATTTTATCAATAGAATCTTCTAAGGATATATTAAATATTTAAAGTAATGTTTTTGAATGATTTTGATAGAATAAAAAAATTAGGTAGATATTTAACTAAAGATAAAAAAACCATTTATCTAATTTTAATAGTCTTATTACCTGTTTCCTTCGCAGGGGCTATTCAACCATTATTAGTTGGTCAAGCGATAACAATCTTAAAAAATGAGAGCACAGATGTCTGGTTAAGTAAAACCTTCTTTGGGCAATCTATAAATATAATTATTATCACTTTGTTTATAACTGTTCTATTTAGATTAGTTTTGCAAGGATATCAATCATATAATATTCAATCGGTTGGACAAAGATTAACAGCAAGGATTAGAAGAGAACTTTTCGAACATTCTATTTCTCTTTCTCTTAAGTATCACGATAAAATGCCTGTCGGTAAATTGCTAACAAGACTTACCAATGATGTGGATGCCTTGGCTGAGGTTTTTGGCAGTGGCGCCGTGGGAGTTATTGCCGATTTTGTCAGTCTTATAGTCATTTCATTAACGATGCTTTCTATAGACAAAGGATTGGCAACTTTGCTTCTTTTAACTCAAATACCGGTTTCATATTTTATTATTTGGCTTCAAAAACGCTATAGAAAAGCAAATTATCAAGTAAGAGAGGAATTGTCTCAACTTAACTCTGACTTCCAAGAGAATCTTCAAGGTTTAGAGGTCGTTCAGATGTTTAGGAGAGAATTTTTCAATAGTAGGAAATTTTCTAATACCGGTATTGCTTACCAGAAAGCAGTTAATGGGACCATTTTTTACGATAGTAGTATATCTGCTTTTATAGAATGGATATCCCTTGCAGCAGTTTCATTAGTATTGGCTGTGGGAGGGTATCTAGTAACTTCGGGCAATATTGGTTTAGGAACATTAACAACTTTTATTCTCTACTCCCAAAGACTCTTCGAGCCTTTAAGACAGTTAGCAGAGAGATTTACACAGATTCAAGGGGGACTTACTGCTGTAGAGAGAATAAATGAATTATTAGATGAAGAAATTGAGATTAAAGACTCTATTTGTACTCAACAACTTTCAGGAGGAATTTTAAGTAAGGATTATAAATTTAAAGGGAAAATTGAATTTCGGAATGTAAATTTCTTTTATAACGAGGGTGAACATGTAATAAAAGACCTATCATTTTTAGTTAATCCTGGAGAACATGTAGCTTTTGTTGGCCCAACTGGTTCTGGTAAAACAACCATAATAAGGTTGTTATGTAGACTGTATGAGCCTCAAGAAGGCCAGATTTTGATAGATGATGTAGATATTAAGGATATACCAATAGCAAGACTTAGAAATATGCTTGGTGTCGTGCTGCAAGATACTTTTATTTTTAGTGGTGATGTTGCAGAAAACTTAAAATTAAGTACCGATATTAATAAACAAGACTTAGAAAATATTTGTAAAGAGCTTGGTTTAGATACTTTATTGAAAAAGTTGCCTGATGGTTTGAATACTTATCTTAGAGAGAGAGGGGGTAATCTTTCATCCGGAGAAAGACAACTTCTTTCTGTAGCTAGGGTAGCCATAAGAAATCCAATTATCTTGATAATGGACGAAGCTACTGCATTTATGGATCCATCTACAGAAGCCACCTTGCAAAAAGATCTTGAAAGGATATTGAATAAAAGAACTGCATTAGTGATAGCGCATAGATTAGCTACTATTGAAAAATCTGATAAGATATTAGTCTTAAAAGGGGGAACTTTAATTGAAGAAGGGAATCATAGAGAGCTTAGACTCAAAAAAGGATTATATTTCCAACTTTCCGAGCTTCAAGAAAAAGGATTTGCTAGCTTTTAATGATTTTTAGGAACAAAAGGTCATCAATTAAGAAAACAAATATTCTTTCTCAAGATGAGCTGATTAAATATTATGGTTTAAATTCTTATGAATTCACCCATCAAGAGAAAAAAGAGATTTTTGTTTGTAGCAAGGTCAAGGAATTCGACCTTATTGAGTTAGATCAACTTTTGCAGACTGTAGGATGGAGCAGGAGGCCAATAAGGAGAGTTAAAAGAGCTTTAGAATTTAGTATTCTAGTAGTTGGGTTATGGCGTCATGATGAGAAATTTCCTAGGCTTGTAGGTTTCGCTAGATGTACTGGGGACGGGATTATTGAGGCAACTATTTGGGATGTTGCTATCAATCCTGTTTATCAAGGACTTGGTTTAGGTAAAGAATTGATGAAATATATATTGCAAGAATTAAAAAAAATTGGAATATCAAAGGTTACTTTATTCGCGGATGCCGAGGTGGTTTCATTTTATAAAAGGCAGGGTTGGGAATTAGAACCAAAAGGTTCAAAATGTGCTTTTTGGTATGCAAATTAATTTAATTTTTGTAATAATCATTATGCAAAGATTTTATTGACTCCCCTCTTAACCATCTTTTCCTATAACTCCAATTCTTGAATGCTTGAAAAATAATATTAGTTTTTTCCCACTTCCTACTACTTGTATAAATTGGAATAGTTAATCTTTTTAAAGATTTCTTATTCTTTAATCTTCTTATAAAATCTAAATCCTCCATCAAAGGAATTTTTCGATAACCTTTATTCTTAAAATATATTTCCCTGTGAATTAAGAGACCTTGATCACCATATGGATCCTTGAAGATATAGCTTCTTAGGTTTACAACTATCTCGAGAAATCTATAAACAATTTTTTTATTATTAATCTTGAATTTAAAAAAATAAACAGAATTTTCATCGTATCTCATTACTGACTTCACTTTTTCTAACCAGTCTTGATTAAGCCTAGAATCGGCATGTAAGAAAATAAACCATTTTCCTGTAGCTTTTTTGGCTCCGATATTTAATTGCAACCCTCTGTTCTTTTTTTTTGATTTATGTATCTTTGATCCATATAACTTTCCTATCTCTACAGTTTTATCCTCACTATTACAATCTACAATTATTATTTCTGCTTCCTCATAAGAAATTGATAAATCCGAGAGAAGTAATGGTAAGTGTTGAGATTCGTTATGAGTTGGAATAATAATTGAGATTTTAGGCAACTTAATTATTCTCTTTTTTCGATATCTATAATTGTATCAATATCTATTTTTCGATGAAGGAAGTCATAATCTAAGTTAATTGTAGAAAGGTTTTTAATAGTTTGTTCAAGGACGTCTTCTCTACCCCATTTAATGTTTATAAAGGGTAAATATAAATCAGCAGATAATAATCTTTCAGAAAAAGCAATAAGCCAATATCCTCCATCATTTGAGGGGCCTAAAATCAGATCATTTTTTTTAAGTTTTGAAAGAGTATTTAATAAATCCATATGACAAAAATCTGGGAGATCAGTCCCTATAAAAATAATAGATCTTGTTTTTTTTAAACTATTTTTTTTTTCAATAAGAATTTGCCTTCTCATCTTTTCTCCTAAACATCCTCTACCTTGTAATTTAAAGTTTTTAATTCCTAATTCATTACTCCACCTTTTACTATTTTTTAATCCTAGTCCAGATATGGCTAAGGAAATATCAATCAAACCTTTATTCTCCAGAAATTTCGCAACTGAAATAGTATGACCTGTCATTTTTTTCTGCACTTTTGCAGAACTAATTTTCCCTATATCTTTTGATAATCTATTTTTGCAACGACCATAAGCATGCCACTTAGCCATCACTATGAGTAGTGCTTTATCCAACAAAACATAAACAAGGTGTAATTATTATAAGGTTTAGGCAATTAATAGATTTCACTTTTTTCAAATTTATAATCTGTATTGTTAATAAATTTTAAATTTATCATGATCTTATGATTTGAGAGTGACCAATTAATAAATTCCCACTAGATTAAATATCTATTGAAAAATTTTAGTGCAAGCAGCCAATCCTATTTGGGCAGAAGTTCAACAATTACTTCAAAAGAATTTAAGCAAGCCTTCTTTCGAAACTTGGATAAGGCCAGCAAAATTTAACTGTTTTGAAAATGGATTGTTAACTCTGATTACTCCAAATAACTTTACAAGTGATTGGCTAAGAAAAAATTATAGTGAAACTATTGAAAAAGCTGCAGAAGAAATTTGTGGACATAATGTAAAAGTAGTTTTTAAGTCTGAAATTAATATCAACAACAGTTCAAATTCTTCTGATTCTGTTAACCTTCAAAATATTAATTCTCAATCAAAATCATTTTCGATTAATCAAGGTAATAATTTAATTAATAGATCAAAAAAATCGCATTCTTTAAATACACGTTATGTCTTTAAAAGATTTGTTGTAGGTCCTAATAGTCGAATGGCCCATGCTGCAGCTTTAGCAGTGGCAGAATCTCCAGGAAGAGAATTTAATCCCTTATTTATTTGTGGTGGTGTCGGCCTTGGAAAGACTCACTTGATGCAAGCTGTTGGTCATTATCGAGTAGAAATTGATCGAGATGCGAAAGTTTTATATGTCTCCACTGAAACTTTCAGCAGTGATTTAATTCAATCTATAAGAAAAGATGGAATGCATGCCTTTAAAAATAAATATAGATCAGTAGATCTATTATTAATTGACGATATACAATTCTTGGAGGGCAAGGAATATACACAAGAAGAATTTTTTAATACTTTCAATGCTTTATATGAAGCGGGTAAACAAATAGTTATTGCAAGTGATAGGCCTCCTAGTCAAATACCTAAATTACAAGAAAGGCTAATTTCAAGATTCTCAATGGGATTAATAGCAGATATTCAACCTCCTGATATAGAGACAAGAATGGCGATTCTGCAGAAAAAAGCTGAACAAGAAAGAATGAATCTCCCAAGAGATTTGATTCAATTTATCGCAGGAAGATTTTCTTCAAACATTCGAGAATTAGAGGGAGCCTTTACTAGGGCAGTAGCTTTTGCCTCAATAACTGGATTACCTATGACAGTTCAATCAATTGCTCCAATGCTTGATCCAAATAGCGTTGGAGTAGTAGTGACTCCTAAGCAGGTAATTAAAAAAGTATCAGATTTCTTTGAAGTTTCAGCTGAAGAATTAGTTAGTTCAAGCAGAAGAAAGCCAGTCAGCCAGGCAAGGCAAATAGGCATGTATCTAATGAGGCAGGGAACTGATCTAAGCCTTCCAAAAATTGGAGATGAATTTGGAGGTAAAGACCATACAACCGTTATGTATGCTATTGAGCAAGTGGAAAAAAAATTGTCAAGTGATCCAAATGTTGCCAGTCAAGTTCAAAAAATAAAAGATTTACTTCAAATCGATTCAAGAAAAAATTTATAATCTTTATTTTAATATAAATCTGGCAGGATCTTGATCATATCTATGTTTTTCTGGAATCTTATCAATTTTGGAATTAAGATTCGTTGACTCAATTTTATTTAAAGATTGTCTTAATATCCTTGCAGAAATTATAGGCATATCTCTGGGCACAGAAATTCTATTTTTTAAGTAGTTGATAGATGTAGCTGCCTTTTTGGGAACTTCATTGATTTCGGAGGTAATCATATGGGTAAGAGCGGCCCTTAATGATTCCTCAAATAAGTCTTTTTCATAAGGATTAGCGTTAATAATATTGTCTTTATGTTTTAGGACTCTTTTAAGTGCAAATTTAGCGTAATAATCCAAGTCAATATCTTGATTAAATTCCAAGTTCCCTAGTCCTTCTCCAACATCTATTAGATTAGAAAAGGAAATTTGTTGATCATTAACATCCTTAAAGCAGCCACCCATTTGAGGAGGTAGATCATGTGAATGAGTATGAAAATCACCTTGAGTACCTCTATATGCACTGAAATTTTCAAAAAGGGTTAACCATCTATCAATAAAAGGATAATTATTTCTTAAATCGAACCCCTTGTAATAACTTAATGAAGCATTCATTCTTTCCATATATGGAATAAAAATTATGTCTCCAGTACCTGGCTCTAATTTTTCTGAATCATGTATTGGTGAATCAATAAACCCTGTTTTGGATAAACTTAATATTTTTTCTAATTTGCAAATAGATTCTCTAAATTTTTTTTTTCGAAAGGATACATCTAAATTACTAAAGCTTTTTCTACAAAGCCAATTACACCATGTTCTAAAAATTTCTCTTTCTAAATTTCTAACTTCTCTAATATCCTTTGATAATAGAGAGGAACCAAGTGTTCCAAATTCATTTTCTAAAAAAGTAATAATATTATCACTTTCAGTTATGATGTTCCCATTCAATTCTATTGCAGGTAATTTACCAGAACTAACTTTGTTGAGATACCACTTTTCTTTTTGGCCATAACAATACATATTTATTTTCTTCACTTTGTAAGGAATCCTTTTGAATTCAAGCCATAACCATATTTTTTGACAGTAAGGGCACCAAGAATGCCGATCTCTATAGAAAATCAGGTCGACTTCTTTTTCACAATGGCCAAATAATCTTAAATTTGTATAAGAATTATTTATCCCATTAACTCTATCAATATCATCAATTTTGAATTTACTTAAATCGGCCCAACTCAAGATGTTATTCATTTATTGAATTTAAGCTTTATATTTACGATATAATAAATGATTTTAAAGGTTTTGGAATTCGAATTTGACTTGATTGTTGTGGGTGCTGGTTCGGGAGGATTGGCTGCTGCAAAACGAGCTGCGAGTTATGGCGCAAAAGTTGCAATAATTGAAGTAAACAAAATTGGTGGGACCTGCGTTATTCGAGGTTGCGTGCCAAAAAAATTGATGGTTTATGCTGCTAATAATAGAAGAAATATGGTTTCTTCTGAAGGGTATGGGTTATTAAGCAAAGAAATAACTTTTGAATCTAATATTTTACTAAAAAATGTGAGAGAAGAAGTTTCTAGATTAAGTGTTTTACATTCAAATTCTTTAAAAAAATTAAACGTTAAAGTTTTTGAGGGCCTTGGAAGATTTTTAAATCAAAATACTGTAGAAGTAGTTTGTCCAAAAACAAAAAACATTTTAAGCAAAGTAAGTGCCAAAAGTATTCTTATTTCAGTTGGTGGCAAACCAAAAAAATTAAATATTCCCGGAATAGATTTAGCGTGGAGCAGCGATGATATTTTTGAATTAAAAGATTTTCCTAAGAAATTATTAATAGTTGGGGGAGGTTATATTGCCTGTGAATTTGCATCTATTTTTAAGAACTTAGGCACTGAAGTTACGCAATTAATAAGAGGTGAGAACTTGTTAAATGGTTTTGACAAAGATTTGTCTGAATGTTTAGAAAAATCAATGACTGCCTTAGGTATAAATTTAAAATTCAAGAATCAGTTAAAGTCCATAAAAAAAATAAATGATGATCTAGAGTCAACGTTGGAATCAGGAAGTAAATTATTAACCGATAATATACTTGTTGCAACTGGACGAGAGCCTTCTCTTAAAAGATTAAATTTAGATACTTTAAATCTAAAAATGGATGGAATATATTTAGAAGTTAATGAGCTTAATCAGACAAGTAATTCTAATATATTTGCTATTGGAGATATAATAAAAAAACCAAATTTAACTCCTGTAGCAATTGAACAAGGGAGAGTTTTTGCAGATAATTATTTCGCTGCTCTTAAAAGAAAAGTTAATTATGAAAATATTCCTAAGGCAGTCTTTACTATCCCAGAAATTTCAACAGTTGGACTTAGTGAGGAAAAGGCAAATGAAATTTATTCGGAAGTAAATGTGCAAGTTTTTAAATGTAATTTTACGCCTATGTCTAATACCTTTAAAAAAAATAAATCTAAATGTATGTTAAAACTTGTGGTCAATAAAAAAAATGATAAGGTCCTAGGCTGCCATATGTTTGGAGAAGCAGCCTCTGAGATTATACAAATGGTTGCAGTGTCTTTAAATGCAGGGATTACTAAAAAGGATTTTGATACTACTATGGCGTTGCATCCTACTATTTCAGAGGAATTTGTAACTATGTACGGGTAATTAAATTATCTTCTGGTTATTTTGAGACTTTCTTGGGCAAAAAGGAATACTGTTAAAAATGCAAAATAAACAAAAATACAAACTCTCAATTCATAGAGATTGTCAAATCCGTTTAAGAACAATAACTTATCAACTATATAGAAAATATATAGATTTAAAAGTATAAAACCCTCAGTTCTAGTGATTTTACCCTTAGTCCAAAAGATTGGGAGGCAGGCAAAAGTCGTTAAAACCATAAATGGTAAGTCAACTTTTATAAGACTTTGATCAATTGTAAACCCTTTTAATCCAGAAAAAATACTGCAACTTCCAAGAATAAGAAGCTGATTAAGCAAATTGCTTCCAATAACATTACCAATTGCAAGATCAGTTTTACCTTTCAACGCTGCAATTATTGAAGTAACTAGTTCTGGCAGAGAGGTACCAGTGGCAACTATAGTTAGACCAATAATAATTTCATTTACCCCTAATAGAGTCGCTAAGGATTGAGAACCATTTACTAAAATATTTGAACCAAAGCTTAGAAGAAAAATTCCAGATATTAATTTCAATATAATATTAAATTCAACTCTCTCAATGCCTGGAGACTCTTCTATCTCTGGCTCAGCTTTTTTAGTATCCTCCTCATTTTCCTTAATAGTATTTATTTCCCAAATTGTATTTAAAGTTAAACAAAATATTAGAAAAATTCCTGCTTGCCAAGTTAAAAGACCAGTTGAAGACATTGCCCAGACTGCACATGAAATAGCTATTAAAAGAGGTACATCTCTTCGGACAATTCTACTTTTTACTTTTAAAGGGGTTATTAATGAGCTTATACCTAAGACAACAAGAACATTAAAAATATTGCTTCCTATTACATTACTTGCTGCGAGTGAGTCACTCCCCTTAAAGATTGAATTTAAACTTACTAATAATTCAGGAGAACTTGTACCTAAAGAAACTACAGTTAATCCTATTACTATTTGAGGTATCCCTAAAATTAAAGATAAAGAAATCGCCCCTTGAATGAATAACTCTCCACCTGCAAAAAGAAAAATTATTCCAATTATGATCTCTATTATTGGCAATATAAATTCACTCATATTTAAAAGACTTCTTTAGATGATTATATCTTTAATTTATTCAATAACTTTCTGAAAACTATTGTCAATTTTTATTTGCTGTTAAAATTAATTAAATAATTAAAATTTTGAAAGAATTAATTATATCAAAACCGGATGATTGGCATTTACATCTAAGGGAAGGCATTGTTTTAAAAAATATTATTAGGTTTACATCTGAATTTTTTGGTAGGGCCATTGTAATGCCAAACACCAAAAACCCAATAACATCTATAGAAAAATGTATTTCTTATAAAAATTCTATATTTGAAGCATTGTCTGATAATTCTAAATTTGAACCATTAATGACGATATATCTAACGGACGAGACAATAAAACATGAATTAGTAGAAGGTTTTAATAATAAAGTTTTCTTTGCTGCCAAATTGTATCCTGCTAATGCAACAACAAATTCCAGACATGGAGTTAAAAAAATAGAAAATCTTTATGAAATATTTGAAGTTATGCAAGAACTTGAAATGCCACTTTTAATTCATGGAGAAGTAACTGACCCTGAAGTAGATATTTTTGATAGGGAAGAAGTTTTTATTGATAAAGAACTTTCACCTTTAATAAAACAATTTCCAAAATTAAAGATTGTTTTAGAGCATATAACTACCTCTTATGCAGTTGATTTTGTTCAGAGTAATAACTTAGGAGCTACTATTACTCCACATCATTTACACATAAATAGGAATGCAATGTTCTTTGGAGGTTTAAATAGTGACTTTTACTGCTTACCAGTCGCAAAGAGAGAAAATAATAGAATTGCTTTAAGGAAAGCTGCTACTAGTGGAAAAGAATGTTTTTTCTTAGGCACAGATTCTGCTCCTCATTTAAGACAGTGGAAAGCTTTTTGTGGTTGTGCAGGCATTTTTAATTCTCCAGTAGCAATAGAAAGCTATTTAAAAGTTTTTGAGGAGGAAAATGCACTTAATCAATTCGAAAAATTTGCCAGCTTGAATGGGCCTAATTTTTATAATCTACCTATTAATAACGAAAAAATAAGATTGGTATCAAGGTCAAATAAAATTCCAGAATTTATTGAAGTAATTGAACACAATAAGGTTGTTGGACAAATAAAACCATTTCATGGAGGTGAAACTTTAACTTGGCAAGTAGAGGGAGTTGTTAAATAAAAAATAAAATTTCTTACATTAACAACAGAAAAACATGATTAGGTCATTTTTTCATAAATGATTAATTTAATGATTGAAAGATATAATCCCAGCTAATCCCAGCTCAGTATTCCGAGAAAATGTAAATATTCACATTTTTCTTGGTTTATTAAGATACTTTCGGCTACGATTGAAAAGCGCAAATTCCTTTTGGGAGTGTGGCGGAATTGGTAGACGCGCCGGACTTAAAATCCGTCGAGCGCTTTAGCTCGTGGGGGTTCAAGTCCCCCCACTCCCATTCTTAATCTATTTATTTTTAGTTCTTACGATAACTTTAAATAGTTGTTATGTTTTAACTAAATAAAACCAGAAATTTAAATGGAAAGTATTTTTGATAATTCATTTGCTACTTTAGTTGCCTACGTAGGGATTGTTTCTATTTATTTATTGGTTATTCCGTTAATACTTTTTTACTGGATGAATAATAGATGGAATGTTATGGGCAAATTTGAGAGATTAATAGTTTATGGATTAGTATTCCTTTTCTTCCCAGGTTTAATTTTATTTTCTCCATTTTTAAATCTCAGATTAAGAGGAGATAGCAAAGGTTAAATTTTGACTAAAGGTAAGGTTGTACAAATAGGTTTATTAATCTCATTATTAGGACTATTAAGTTATAAATTAGCACCACAATTGGGTATCGATAACTTTACAGCTAGTACTATCTCAAACTTTGTTTTGATTGTGATTGTAATAAGTTGGGTTTCATCTTATGTTCTTAGAGTTTTAAACGGAAAAATGACTTTTATGGAACAAAGGAAGCGTTATAGAAAAGAGTATGAAAAAATTGTGAATGATAAACTAGAAACCAAATTTAACTTATTACCAAAAGAAGAGCAGGAAAAACTAATGGAGGATTTAGAAAAGAATCCATAAACTATTTAAAAATTATCAAATAAAAATCTCAAAAATTCATGAAAGAAAACAAGAAAACGCAATTTCCTATGAATGAAACTTTATCAAAAATAAATAAGAAGTTTTTGGAACTAAAGAAAAGCGATAAATTAGCATTGATGCCCTTCATAATGGCAGGTGATCCTAATATTGAGACTACATCAGAGATTTTATTAAAGTTGCAAGAAAAGGGTGCAGATCTTATTGAATTAGGAATCCCTTATAGCGACCCTCTTGCTGATGGCCCAATCATTCAATTATCAGCTTCTAGAGCATTAAAGTCAGGAACTACATTGAAAAATGTTATTCAATTATTAGAGTCTTTGAAAGATAAGTTGCATATTCCCATAATACTTTTCACTTATTTTAATCCTGTATTAAATTTTGGACTTGAGAATTTTTGTGAATTGGCATCTAAAGTAGGAGTTTCAGGATTAATAATTCCCGATCTTCCTTTGGAAGAAGCATATAAATTTTCAGAAATAATTAGTTCTTATTCAATAGACTTGATATTATTAGTTGCTCCTACTACTCCCTCTGAAAGAATGAAAATTATATCTAATAATACAAAAGGTTTTACTTATTTAGTAAGCGTAACAGGAGTAACAGGAGAGAGAAACAAAATGGAAAATAGAGTAGAGAATCTTATTACTAAATTACAAGAAATAAGCATTAATCCTGTAGCGGTTGGTTTTGGAATATCTTCTCCTGAACATGTTAATAAAGTTCGTAAATGGGGGGCAGATGGAGTAATTATTGGTAGTGCATTTGTTAAAAGAATCTCTAATAGTAATGAAAAGGAAGTTGTTAATCAAATTGGTAAATTTTGTGAAGAAATGCGCAAAGCGGCTGATCAATAAATGTAATTAAAAAAGTAATTTTGCATGTTTATTTTATTAAAAACCCCTTATGAAAAGGGGCTTTAATTCTTAATAATTAGAATAATATTTTATGGGGATTATTCCGAGGGTAATAATCTTATTTGTTTTCTCCCAAGCTTTATTTCAAACTCGTCGCCTGCTTTTAAGTCTAAAAGTGCTGTATATGCTTTCCCAATCAAAAGATTCCCATTACCTTGAACTGTCGCTATATAACTTAACTTTCTACCACCCTTACCAATACCTGAAACTCCGGCATCTCCGAGGTTAACGCCTTTTGCTTCAAGAAGTGCTTCATAAAAAGCAGTGAAATTTAAACGTTCGCTTCCATTTTTTTTCGTGGATACGTATCCACATGCACGCACAAGATCCGACTTGCTAACATCACCAAGTTCTTTAACTTTAGCAAGGAGATCGCTACCACTTAGCATAATAAATTAATAAAAAGTTATTCTTAATTAACATAGCAATTAGTGTGTAATTTGTGCAATTATTAAGCATGTATTTATTCAATTAGTTAACTTTTAATGATGGAAAAATTTATAGTATTTGGGAAGTATTGTGACGATGCAATTAACAAAAGGGAACCATTTCGTAAAAATCATCTTGATAGACTTGGGGATTTAAAAAGTAGAAATATTTTAATTACTTTAGGACCTACAAAATGTACAAAATATTTATTTGGTATTTTTAACGCTAATAATGAAAATGAATTAAGACAATTAATTGAGAAAGATATTTATTGGAAGGAAGGTATATGGATTGATTTTGATATTTATCCATGGATCCAAGCATTTTAAAAAAGTATATATTAAAAAACGATAATCCTTTAGCTTATTTTACTTATAATTAGAGTGATAATTATTTTTTAAAATTGTAAAAATAAGGTTTTTATTTATAAAAAAAATAAAAATAAATAATAGAATTTTTTAATAAAAAATGCTTCTAAAATACTATGTATATATTGTTATTTAAGTTAGTTTTTAAATAAAAAAATAGCTAAGTTTAAATATTTTTTTTACGACTGTCTTCTTTTATTTGGTTCACTAAGGAGTCGATATCTAATTGATTATATGGGTGGGTTTCGTTTATTCCTTGAGAATTGGTTGGAATATTGTTTAGCCAATTTTGTTCTATCTTTATGAGATTTTTAACAATGTTGAAAATACCTCCTTTTTTATAAAATTCTTTAACTTTTTGTATGATTTCGAAGGTTCGGCTTGATTTGAGATTTAATTCATTAGCTAGATCTTTTTGTGTATATCCATGGGATTTTAACCAATCTTTAATAAAAGATATAAGTTCTTTTTCTTCTCCCTGTGATAGTTTACTCATTTAACAAAAGGGAACAATTTATTAAGTTTCCTTTCCGCTCTTGCTCTTATTGCAGGAGTCATATATCTACTCCATATACTTAAAACTGCAGTGAGAGCAACAAAGTCATCACTGTAACCTACTAAAGGCATAAAGTCAGGGAATAGATCAAATGGCATTATTAAATAAGCGAGTGCGGCCATTAAGGAAACTCTTACTTGTGTTGGAGTAAAAGGATCGAGGGCCATTTCTAGAACTTCTAAAGCTGGTTTTGCAATAGTTCTACCAGCCCTTATTAATATTTTTATAATGATATTTTCATCTAATGATGAACTTTCTAAAACCTCTGCATCATAAATTTTTTCTTTGTTTTTGTAATAGCTATCATTCATAATTTTAATTTAGTTAATTAATGGCTTTTAGCTAACACTATCAACTAGTCCATTTTGGATTCCTGCTTTTCTAAGCTTTCTCAAGGCTCTTTGTACAACTTGTCTGCAATATTCTCTACTACAACTCATATGTCTTGCAACTTCTGCTAAAGTTCTCCATTCATTTGAACCATCTAAACCAAATCTTAGGCTTACAATCTTCCTTTCTTTTTCAGTAAGATTTGCCTTGTCTAATAATGTCCAGGCAGAGGCTGTCCTCTCAGCTAGTTCCGCTAATTCCATTGGAGGCGTTTGATCGCTTGGCAGAATATCAACAAGTTCAGATGGATCCGACTTAGATTTTACCGTACCTTGAAGACTTACTGTTATACTCCTTAATTCGCAAGAAAGTAGTTCATCTATCTCCTCTTTAGTAATTTTCAGTTCATTCGCTAACTCAATACTAGTGGGAGGAAAACCTTTAAGTTGCATTAATTTTGATTTTGCTGCTCTTAATTTAGTAAGCTTTTCATTAATGTTTACTGGTATTCTTATTGTTCTACTTTGCGTTGAGAGTGCTCTATTTAGTCCCTGCCTTATCCACCAGTAAGCGTAAGTAGAGAATCTATGCCCCCTTGAAGGGTCGTATTTCTCTACAGCTCGCGTAAGACCAAGAGTGCCTTCTTGAATTAAATCTAATAAATCTAAACCCTTTCCCTGATATCTTTTTGAAAGATTAACTACTAATCTTAGATTTGCCGTAATCATTTCATTCTTAGCTTTTTCACCAATTTTTATTTTCTTTTTTTCCTCTTCGGAATATTCACAATCGGGACCTTGCCCACCGGCTGTTTGACATCTATTGATAAGTACTACCATTTCTTGGACTTTTCTTCCCATAGTGAGTTCCTTCTCTGGTGTCAAAAGTTGATGACGACCTATTTCTCCAAGAAAATCGCTTAATGAACTCACGATTTACACCTTTTACGTAATGTATTTAACTTATAGTTAATTTCTTAATAAGCTATACATGTAATAATTAATTAATAATTAATTAATAATTAATTAATAATTAATTATTTGTTAATTTGATTAAATTTAAGCTTTCAAATTATATATATTTAATTATTTTTTCCCCTTCTTGATTCAAGAACAGTTAGTACATCTCTCCAGTTAACTCCCTTGTGTAGCAATGCAACTTGAAGATGATAAATTATATCAGAAGCTTCATTTGCAATTTCATCTTTGTCATTATCTTTGCAAGCCATAATAAATTCAGCAGTTTCTTCTCCCATTTTTTTTAAAATAGTATTACTACCTTTTGTTAACAAATGATTTGTATAACTTTTTTCTAGAGGATTAATTGATCTTTCATTAAGTGTATCAAATAATTCTGAGCAAATATTAGAAAAAGGACTTATTTTCTTTGCTGTTTTATTAATTGAATTACTATCTATTTCATTGAAAAAACAACTTTTTTCGCCTGTATGGCATGCCCCTGAGCCATGCTGTTCTATCGAAAGAACAAGTGCATCATTATCGCAATCAAATCTAATTCCTTTAAGAAATTGGGTACTACCACTCGTTGATCCTTTTCTCCATATCTCGGATCTAGATCGACTCCAGTAATGTACATTTCTTGTCTCGAGTGTTTTATTTAAAGATTCTTTATTCATCCAAGCCAACATAAGAATTGATCCGTCTAGCCAATCTTGTGCTATTGCAGGGATTAATCCATTATTATCAAAACGAAGTTCTTCGATGGAAAAATTTGTTGAATAAGTCATTATATTTAATAAGTTAGACCTCTTACTCTTTGTTTTACTAAAGCTTATCAGTTTATTAATGGATATTCATTCATCACAATTTTCTTGCAGCAAAAGTTATGAGGATTTTCCCTGCTCTCATAGGCAATGGCGCCATGATGGACACTGTAGATTTGTTCATGGTTATTCAAGGACATTTACCTTTTGGTTCGCTGCTAAAGAATTGGATAAAAATGGTTTTGTTGTTGATTTTTCTGGTTTAAAACCTCTTGAGAAAAGGCTTAAAGAACAGTTTGATCATACATTTCTTGTAAATAGTGATGATCCTTTATTAAATTACTGGAGGAAATTACATGATTTAGATGCTTTAGATTTGAAGATTATGGATAATGTTGGAATGGAATATTCTTCTGAAATGATTTGGCAATGGGCTAATGAATACTTGAAGGATAATGATAAAGGAAGAACATGCTGCTGGAAAACTGAATCAAAAGAAAATAAATCAAATTCTGCTAGTTATGAAAAATTCCCAGAGTGGTTTTAAGATTTATTTAAAAGTTTATAAACAAATTTAAAAATAATACTTTAATCAAAATATCAATTTACAAATATGCATCCATCTTTAATAGAAATATAAACCTCTTTTTTATTTAAGTAATTGTTATTGAGAATATTATTTGCAATTTTTGTCTCGATTTCTTTTTGAATAATTCTTTTTAATGGTCTTGCTCCATAGCTATTATCAAAACTATTTTTGACTAGATGGTCAATAGCCTCATCTGTAATTTGAAAGTTTAAGTCTTTTTTGATAAGCCTATTTTCAAGGTTTTTTAGTTGTATTTTAGCTATATCTTTTAATTCATTTAATTCCAAATTTTGAAATATTATTATTTCATCTAGGCGGTTTAAGAATTCTGGTTTAAAAAATTTCTTCAATTCGACATTCACAATATTTCTAATTTCATTTTTATCTTCGTTCCTAATAGATAAATCATTTATAGATTGACTCCCTAAATTACTTGTAAGAACAATTATTGAATTTTTAAAACTAATTGTTCTGCCTTCTCCATCGGTAATAATTCCATCATCTAGAACTTGTAATAAAATATCTAAAACATCTTTGTGGGCTTTTTCTATTTCATCTAGAAGTATAAGAGAGTAAGGGTTTTTCCTGACGGCTTCGGTTAATTGGCCTCCTGATTCAAAACCTAGATAGCCTGGAGGGGCACCAATAATTTTGCTTACAGAATGCTTTTCCATATATTCAGACATATCTAGTCTCGTGATTGATGAATTCGAGTCAAATATTGTTTTGGCTATTACTTTGCTTAGTTCAGTCTTTCCTACTCCTGTTGGCCCTAAAAATAAAAAACTAGCTATTGGTCTATTGGGATCATTTAGTCCTGTCCTTGATCTCTTAATTGAATCTGAAACGGCGCATATAGCATTATTCTGACCAATTATTTTTTCTTTAAGAGTTAATTCTAGTTTTAAAAGTTTTTCTTTTTCAGATTGATTTAAATTATTTACTGGAATAGAAGTCCACTTCGAAACAACTTCTGCTATGTCATCAAAATTAACTTCTTGCCTTAAAAGATTCTTTTCACCATTTTTAAAAGAATCTACTAGATTCTCACTTTTGATTTTTAATTTTTTTTGTAAAGAAATTAAGGTTCCAAATTCTAATTCTGCTGCTTTATTGAGATCAAAACTTCTTTTGGCTTGTTCTATTTTTAATTGAGTAGATTCAATTTCTTCTTTTAAATTACTAATCTCATCAATTTCTTCTTTTTCTTTTCTCCATTGATTATTTAATTCAGATTGCCTAATCTTAAGATCTTGAAGCTCATTATTAATTCTTTTTAGCCTTTCTAAAGAAAAATCATCTGATTCCCTTTTTAAGGATAAATTCTCCATTTCTAGTTGTAAAACTTTTCTATCAATCTCATCAATTTCTTCTGGTTTGGATGTTATCACCATATTTAATCTTGAAGCAGCTTCATCAATTAGATCGATTGCTTTGTCTGGTAGGAATCTATCATTAATATATCTTTCACTTAAGCTAGCAGCAGCAACAAGAGCATTATCAGAAATTCTTACACTATGATGAACCTCATATTTTTCTCTTAGCCCTCTAAGTATTGAAATCGTATCATCTACTGAAGGAGCGTTAATTTTTATTTTCTGAAATCTCCTTTCAAGCGCAGGATCTTTTTCAATATTTTGTTTATGCTCATTGATTGTCGTAGCACCTATACATCTTAATTCCCCCCTTGCGAGCATTGGTTTCAAGAGATTACTGGCATCTAAAGATCCTCCAGTTGCTCCAGCACCAACAACTGTATGAATTTCATCTATAAAAAGAATAATCTTCCCTTCAGAACTTTTAACTTTTTTTAAAACATTTTTAATTCTCTCTTCAAATTCGCCTCGGTATTTTGCTCCAGCTATTAATGAACCCATATCGATTGATATTAATTGTCTATTATTTAATGATGATGGGACATCTCCATTAACGATTCGTTGAGCTAAACCTTCTACTATTGCAGTTTTACCTACTCCAGGTTCTCCTATTAGAACAGGATTATTTTTGGTTCTTCTGCTTAATATTTGGATCGTTCTTCTGATTTCTTCATCCCTACCAATAACAGGGTCAAGGATTCCATCCCTAGCTGATTTTGTAAGATCAATGCCGAATTTATCTAAAGTTTGATTTGAACTTTCAAAATTATTATTAATCGTGGATTCAGATTTCATCTTTTTTAAAAGTTCTAAAAATTCAGGGATTTTTTTTGTATTTAAAACTAATTCACTGCAAATTTCATCATAAGCTAAACCGTAAAGTATGTGTTCTGTTGATATCACTACATCATTAAACGAAACTCTTAAATCATTTGCTTTTAAAAAAACTTTTTCTGTGGTTTCTCCTATAAAAAGAGTTTTTTGTTTATTCTTCATTTTTGCTTTCGCATCCAGTAAAGAAGTTAACGTTGTTTCTATATTTTTAATATTTACACAATTTTTTTTTAGTATTTTAGAGGTGAAAATATCTTGTTTTATTAGTGCAAGCAATATATTTTCAGAATCTATATTTTGCTGAAAATTATTTTGTGCAATTTCCTTTGACAAAATAAAAATATCCCAAGCAGAATTGGAGAATTCACTTGGGACAAATTTCATTTAAGCCAATGTAATAAATTTAATTAATCAAAATAATCGCAATATTTAGTAAATATTATTTAATTAATTAGGTATTTTATTCAACAATTACTTTACCTACCATCCCTGCACCTCTGTGTGGCTCACAATAGTAGTCAAAAGTTCCTGCTGTATCAAAAGTTTCTTCCCATGATTCGCCAGGAGCGAAGGCTAGATCAGCATGACTTAATTCTTCATGGCCATCAAAAACAGCATTATGAGGAGCTAATTTATTATTGATGAATTTAACAGTATCACCTGTACTGATAGTTATAGAACTTGGTTCAAAAGCTAACATTCCAGCGTCAGTACCAAGCTTAACTTCAACAGTTTTAGCAGAAACAGAAGAAATTCCTAGGCCTAGAGTTAAAACTATTGCAAAAAAACCAGAAAAGATTGAACGTAACATAATTTAAATTTACTATCTTTATATATTACAAGGTTTTTGGAACTAAAACGCGAGAAGTTTAATTGATATTACAACCTGGTAACTTTGCTAACCTTAAAACATCTTGCAGAGTTCTAGCATAACTTTTTAAATTTAATTTCTCTGGATTCGTTATGGGCACATGGTTAAAGTTATATTTTTTTATACTGAAGCTATCCCAAGGAGTCATTTGAATAGGAAGCACTCTTAATAATATTTTCATTATTGTTTTTGTTAAGGGGATGGAAAAATATCTATTCATTCCGTTTCTCTTTAAAAGGATATTTATCGCATCATCAATTGAAATAAAGTTTTGACCTAATACAAATTTTTTGAAACCCTTGTAATTCTCTTCTTTATAATTTTTAATTAGAAACCCACAAATTTGTGCAATATCATTGGCATGTATAAAGTGAAACTTTGAGTCAAGTTTTAGAAATCTTGCCATCCAAAGCCATTTATTTATTTCTTTCAATCCGCTTGTTAAATAGCTCACGGGATACTTACTTCTTTTATTAAGAGTTCCTCCAAAAACTAATGTAGGAAAAACTGCGAATGTTTTTTCTGCAAATGAGCTCTCTTTAAGTCTTTCAAAACACTTATATTTTGTTTGAATATATTCTGTTCCATAAGTTAGAGATTCCCTCATTAATTCACATTGTTCGTTGAGTATGCTGGCTGTTGAAAAATAAATTATTTTCTCTAATTTATCTTTTTCAAGCATTCCTACTAACTCTTCGAACGCTTTTATGTTTACATCATAGGCTCTTTTTGGATCACCCCAAGCAGTCGCAGTGTGGATAAGAAAATTTACCTGACTAATTTCTTTACTAAATCTATTGCATTCTCTGATATCACATGTAAGCAATTTTATTCGCTTGTTCTTTTGTATAGCTAGGGGGAGCTTATTTTTATCTCTCACCATGAGATAAAGCCTAAATCGAGTGTTTCTTAAAAACCAATCAATCAAATATTGGCCAACACATCCGTTAGAACCTGTTATTAATAAGTTTTTAATTGCCAAAATTTAAATTAATAAGTTAGTTTTTTACCATGTTCAAAAAATGTTTGAGCATTTTCTTCTGGTGTCCCTGGTAAAATTCCATGACCTAAATTAAGAATATATTTTCTCTCTTTTACTTTATTGAAAGTATTATCGATTCTCTCTTTTATTGAGTCTTTATTTCCAAATAATATACCTGGATCAACATTTCCTTGTATTCCAATTCCTGTAGGGATTCGTTTGCAAGCCTCCTCAATATCAACAGTCCAGTCTAGTGAAATTATATCTACACCAGTTTTAGCCATTCTTTCTAATACTCCAGCACTGCCCGATATATACAATATTATAGGAGTATCTGGGAATTCTTCTTTAACGATGTCAACAACTTTCTTTTGATAAGGGCCAGCAAAAATATCGTAGTCTTGAGGACTTAATTGTCCTGCCCAAGAGTCAAATATTTGTACAACTTGAGCGCCAGATTTTATTTGATACTTTAAATACTCACCAATGGATTTTGCAAAGTGATCTAGAAGTTTGTGAAGTAAATCAGGTTCTTTAAACGCCATTGACTTTATTAAAGAATAATTTTTACTGCTTTTACCTTCAACGACATATGCAGCCAAAGTCCAAGGTGCTCCAACAAAGCCAAGAACCGTTGCTTCATTTTTTACATCTTTTCTCAATGATGAAAGGACTTCTCCTACAAAACTTAAACTTTCGTTCGGAATTAATTCTTTTAAATTTTCTATTTGGTGAATATTTCTTATTGGATCTTCTATTATTGGACCCTTACTTTCTATTATTTCAAAGTTGATTCCCATTCCAGGAAGAGGGGTAAGTATATCTGAAAAAAGAATTACACCATCTGGCTTGAAAGCCAAAAAAGGTTGCATTGAAATTTCATAAGAAAGTTCTGGGTTCTCAGATCTTTCCCTAAAGCTTGGGTAGCGTTCTCTTAAATCTCTGTAAATCTTCATATATCTGCCTGCTTGTCTCATCATCCATACTGGAGGCCTATTAACTTTCTTTCCTAAGGCAGCAGAAAGTAAAAGTGGTAAATTCTCACCCATTTTTTGAGTACAATATGATTTTTTTAAAAAATAAAATCTTTAACCTAAAAATTTTACAACGTAGAGCAGATTAAAATCACTATGTGAAGAATTAAATGAAATTGACTAATAAATAAACCTTTATTATTGCTTTAATTGATGCTTAAAGATACATACACTTAGCGGTGGTAAAACAATTTCAAGAGCATTTTCATAATTATGAATATTATATTTTAAAGTTTCCTTACCTCCCATATTCCCTTTGTTACTGCCGCCATATTTTGAACCGTCTGAATTGAAAATCTCTTTATAGAACCCCTCTAAAGGAACACCTATTTTATAGGATCCATGAAAGTTAGGAGTAAAGTTTGCAACAACTACAAGCCATTCATTACTTTCATTTTCCCTTCTCATAAAACTGATAACTGAATTGGAGGTGTCATCGCAATCAATCCATTGGAATCCATAAGGATCAAAGTCATTTTTCCATAAAGAAGGCTCATTTTTATAAAGTTTATTTAAGTCATCAACCAAGTTTCTAATACCTTTATGGGGTTCAAATTCTAAAAGTTCCCATTGAAGATCATCCCAAACATTCCATTCTTGCCTTTGACCAAATTCCATTCCCATAAAAATTGTCTTTTTACCAGGATGTGTCCACATGTAAGTTAATAAAGCCCTTGTATTCGCGAATTTTTTCCAATCATCTCCTGGCATTTTATGTAAAAGATGACTTTTCCCATGAACAACTTCATCGTGACTAAGGGCAAGCATAAAATTTTCGGTGTAATTATAAGTTATTGAAAAAGTCACACTATTTTGATGAAATTGCCTAAACCAAGGATCTATTTCAAAATAATCGAGCATATCGTGCATCCACCCCATATTCCATTTTAAATTGAAACCTAGTCCACCTACATTTGTAGGCTCGGTAACCATTGGCCAAGTTGTGGATTCTTCAGCAATAGAAAGTGCACCTGGAAAATGCTGAAAAAGTACATGGTTTGCTTGCTGAAGAAATTTAACAGCTTCTAAATTTTCATTCCCACCGTTTTCATTTGGAATCCATTCACCCTCAGGACGTAAATAGTCTCTATATAACATTGAAGCTACAGCATCCACTCTTATCCCATCAATATGGAATTCTTCAAACCAATAAATAAGGTTTGCTACTAAAAAATTCCTTACTTCATTTCTACTGTAGTTAAATATTAAAGTACCCCATTCTTTATGCTCTCCAATACGAGGATCACCGTGTTCATAAAGATGACAACCATCAAAGAAAGCTAAACCATGCTTATCTTTTGGAAAATGGCCAGGAACCCAGTCGAGAATTACACCTATACCCTCTGCATGACATCTATTTATAAACTCTTTAAATTCATTAGGAGTGCCATATCTACTTGTCGGAGCGTACCAACCGGTGACTTGATAGCCCCAGGAACCATCGAAAGGATGTTCCGAAATAGGCATTAATTCGATATGAGTAAATCCTCTTTCTTTTACATATGGGATAAGCTTTTCTGTTAACTCTGGATAAGTTAAAAACCTTGTCCCAGGTTTTAAATCCGCTGCAGGAACTGAAGATCTTATCTGTCCATTTTTTTCAATATATTTATTCTCAATTGAATCGTGCATCCAACTTCCCAAATGCATCTCATAAACTGAAATAGGTTTATTAATTTGACTAGATGAATCTCTATTAGTTATCCAAGAACTATCTTCCCAATCAAAATCGTTAAGTTTAGATACTATTGAGCCATTTTGGGGTCTAATTTCATGAAAGAAACCATATGGATCAGCTTTTTCATAAATATGTCCTTCTTGAGTTCTTATTTCATATTTATAAGCATCTCCTTCTTTCATTATTGGCATAAATAATTCCCAAATACCACCAAGCCTTTTTTGCATAGGATGATGTCTACCGTCCCAAGAATTTATATCTCCGATTATTGAGATTGATTTTGCATTTGGTGCCCAGATACAGAACATTACTCCTTTTTGATTTATCTCTTCATGGATGTGAGCCCCCATTTTTTTCCAAATATGATGGTGGTTTCCTTCAGCAAAAAGGTGTCTGTCTAATTCCCCCATCCATTCTTCCCTATAAGCCCAAGGATCTTGCTGTGAATGAGAAACTCCTCCTCTTAACACATTTATTTGATAATTATTTTTGGGATCTTCAGGAAGTGTTACTTCAAACAGCCATTTATGATTTAACGTAGTTGTTTTATAGGTTTTATCTTTAAAAATAATATTTACTTCATCTGCTTCAGGCATCCATACTCTTGTTATCCACTGTCCATTAACGAAATGGGGACCTAAAATATTTAATGGATTATCATTGCAACAATTTTCGAGGTTGAAAGCTTCTGATTTAATCCAGTCTGCTTGAATAGTTTCTTTCATGACTGGTAGCTGTTAAGGGATTAGTTTATCAAATTATCAACCAAATAAAAAAAATTAATTGAAAAATGGAGTCATTTTCATAAATGTTTTATTTAGTTCAAAACTTAAATTTATTATTTTGTGATTAATAGTTGGGGCACCAAGCATATCGTCACCAAATCCTGAATTAACACCAATAGCTGGATATGCAGCAGCTGATATAGATAACCTTAGTTTTGTACCTTTTAGAATCGTAATATTAGTAGGATGCATTGCGATTTCGCAATCACATTTTTCGTCTATTTGTAAGTTTTTAACTCTTAAAAATCCAGTTGAGAATTGGTTTACAGTTTTATCTTGTTCATTAACAAGAGACAAAGCAAGACATATATCAAAGCTTTTCTTATCACTCGTTACAGAGGTTTCAAGTATAGGTATTCCTGAAAGTTGAAGATCTTCCTCAAAGGAATTGGTTTGAAAAACACCCACATCTAATCTTTTGTCAAAAATATATCTATCAAATAAACCAGGATTTGGCCCTAAGTGGCCTCCCTCTGCTTGAAATGGCCTCCACGGATCATGAACAATTGAAAACCAGCCCGACCCTTTTGAATTCAAAAGGAGACTCCCATCAATAATTTCGAAATTAGCTGTTCCATTACTTTTAAGACCAAACTTGCAATCTTGAATCTTGTCTTCTTCAATTACATCCCATTTTTTTAATGAAAGATTCCAAATTTTTTTATTCTTAAAAGAATTTATTTTATTAACTTCTTTATTCGTTTTGAGGTGGTTATCAAAAAATTCCAACAAAGTATTTTGTGATCCCTCCCACCAATTTAGATGTGTAGAATCCCCAATAATTATGTCAGGATTTCCACCCGCTGCTTTTGATTTTTGATAGAGATCAAATGCTCCTCCTAGATGAGGATCCCAAAGACCACCAATAATTAACATTGGTTTTTTTAGCCATGATGAAATAAGTTTTATCTGTAGAAAATCTTTATTTTGATTTAGATTGTTAAGCCATTCAAGTATGAAGTTATTAGGATCATATTTTTTTAAAAGATCTAATCCTTTTCTTAAATAACTTTTATTTTCTAGGGCTGATCTTATTTCTTCCCATCCTAAAGAGTTATTTTCCCTTCTCATCTTTAAGGCAGCTATTTGTAATCCCCACGCAATATTATTATTCCACCAAAACGCTCCACCATCCGAACTCCAATGATTTTTTAAATCTATCCCCGTCATGGCAGGAGATAAGCAATCAGGAGGCTTTGAATCTTTTGTTCCTGTAAGTTGCGTTAATCCTTGATATGAAAAGCCATATAACCCAAGTTTTCCATTGCATTCTTTTAATGATCTTACCCATTGGTGCGTTTCTGATGTATCACTAGGTTCTTGAGAGAACCCTTTGAATACTCCACCAGATGATCCCTGACCTCTAACATCTTGTACTACTACTATGTAACCCTTTGAAGCCCACCATTCAGGATGAGAATAAGTAATTGTTGAAGCTATTTCTCTTCCATATGGTTGTCTCATTAATAGCGCGGGCCAAGAACCTTTATCTTTAGGTGCCCAAATTCTTGATACTAATTCAACTCCATCATTTAACTTTAAAGACTTATCAACCCATTTTACTTCGCGCATTTAAGTGTTTATATAACCTGAGGACAATGAAGACCAATTACGTAAATAGAGAGAATTTCAGCATTAATTGGATTCAAGTTATTTTTTTTTGAAACAAACTCTATAGCTTTATCTGAACTTGCGGAGATGCCTTTTGAATTTAATTCTTTAAATTTATTACACATCTTAATAGCATCACTAGGATTCTTTTTGACTGTCTCCAAAAGACCTGATTGACTTAAAACAGGATTTATATAGGCTAACGATAAAAATAATAATAAAAAAAAGTTATTCATTTTATTTATAATCTTTTTAAAATTCTACATTAAATAAATCTTTTAACCAAGATTTTAAATAGATTTACAGATTTCATTAGCCCTCTTTATCCAATCTTTTAACGTGGATAAAGTTATATTTGTTTGAGTTTTAGTTCTAAGACTTCTCTCCAATCTTCCAATTCTCTCTTTGAGATCATATGGGTTTAAAATTGAAAGAGATTGAATAGACCCTATACCGCAGTGTAATAGTAAGTAAGATTCATATGGAGTTATTGAAAGCTCATTTTTAAAATTAGCAATAGCTCTGATTTTTCTTAAATTATTTATTGTACATAATGAATGAGATTTTTGAATGATATTTAATTCAGAATCACTAAGTTTACTTAATCTTTTAAAGTCATTTAGTTTCTTTTTAATTAAAAAAGATTTTTCATGTCTGAAATTCTCAGGTAAAATTTCTAAAAATTTTTCTTCAATCATTTATTCATCTAATTCATATTAAAGCTTTTTTCTATTTCTCCAATAATTACTGGCTTACTTACGTCATTGGATATCTTCTCAAGTTTCCTAATTTTAATTTTTACTTTTGATCCTGATCTACTACCTTTTTTAAGATTTTCAGATAATTGTTTTAAAGTCGGCTCAATCGCTTCCTCTGGAAATTCACTATCAGCTTTTGTAACAATTAAATCAAATCCATTATCATAAACAATTGGAACATATTTTGCCCCATCTATTTTTACATTATCTGTATAGCTCTGTATAAAAGCCCAACTGCTTAAAGAGAGTAATAATGAAAATATTGTCGCACCTGTAATCCTAAATTTAAAACCAAAGTTAAAAATAAATGCAATCAAAGAAATAAGAAAAAGAAATATTCCTAAAAATCCAAATATCTTAGGTGTATTAGCTAATAGTTCAAAAAAAGACATTTAGTGGCTTTAACCTGAATAATTTCTTATATTTTGTAAGCCTACTCTATTTTGGGATTCTAACTTGCAAAGAATTAGATCTCTAAATTTTAATAAAAAGCTTTTTTTCTTAGGGACTACTTTGTCAATTAGCTTTGTAGGAACTTTTTTATTAAATAAATTTCTTGAAGATTTCTATACCAATAGAAAACCCTTACTTGAAAATAGGATAGAAAAATTTTTAAATAAAGAAATAGATTTGGGGGATTATTCTGGGATCAGATTTCTTGGGATATCTTTAAATAATCTAAAAATTATTGATAAAAATAATTTAAATTCTGAAATCGTATCGAAGAATATCTACGTAGGCATAATGCCAATTAGATCATTTTTAAATCAAAGATGGATTTTTAATGTAAAACCAAAAAAAACTAAAATTGAAATAAACAATGATTTTTTCAAAAGGGTAAAATCTGATGATAATAAAAACAGATTTATAAAAAGTAAAGTAAACTATGATCTAAATTTTAATTTAAAGGAATCTGTAAATTTCAAATTAAAGGATATTGGAATAGAGACTAAAGTAAAAGGAAAATTGATATATAAATCAAAAGCTAAGCAGTTTATTGGTAATTTTCATACACATACTAAGGGTAAAGGTAATCTAAATTTAAAACTAAATACTAAATTAAATAAAGACTTTTTGAATCTCGAGATATTATCCCGTGGGATTAACTTGAAGGGATCTAAGTATAGTTTTGGTGATAGGAAATTTGCTATAAGAGGAGGGAATATTGAATCTAATTTTAAATTTTATAAATCTTCCATAAAAACTTCTTGTAAAGGCAATCTTTCTCTCAATAACTTAAGATTAAAAACTAATAATTTAGTAGAGGATATAAAAAGTGATTCTTTAAGGTTTTTATGCCAAGGTAATAATATTAATGCGGATATAAATAATCTTAATTATGGTACTTTAATCTCTGATTTTAATCTTAATGTTCCTTTAAATAAAAATATTAATAATATAAATTTAAAAGGTAATGTTGGATATTTAGACAGTTTAAATCCTGAGATACAATTATCAGGAAATATACCTTATTGGGTTGATAAAAGGGGCATAAATTTTGGAAAAGTTAATTCAAGTTTTATTCTTAATAGAACCCAATTATCTAATTTAAATATTTTCCGTAAAGATAAGATACGAGGTTTTATTACTGCAAAAGGAGAATTAAAAGGCGAGATAAATAAACCTGATATTAAAATCAATTTCAATGTTGATTATCCTCATTACAAAGGGCTAAGGATAAGAGAAATATGGGATGGTGAGATTAAAAATCAAAATAATAAATATGTAGTAAATATGAAGAATAGATATTCGCCCGTGCCTTCTTTCCTTACCTTTAATCTTGATTCAAAAATTAAGTTAGAGAATATAACCTTTAGCAGAATATTTAATTCCAATAAAGGTAGTATAAATTTAGTTAAAGATGATGATAAGTATCGTTGGAATGCAAATAATTTTCCCTTAGATGAGCTTGAATTGGCTATTGGAGATAATGAATTCGATAGAGTTAGCGGAAACGTTAATGGTTCTGGTTTTATATCTAAAGATCAAACTTACTTTGATGGTCGTTTAGCTTGGAGTTTGGGCAAATATAGGAATATAAAGTTTGCTAATTCATTATTTGATTTTACTCTTGATAATAAATCATTTTACGTTAATTCATCACTATATCCAATTGATGGAGGCATGATTGATCTTGAATATGATTCTAATAAAGATGATAATTTTAATATAAATTTTAATAATATTAGTACTAGTTGGACATTACAAACAGCAGTCGATATTTTAAATTTTGATAATAAAACATTTCTTCCTAATAGTAATTCTAGAGCCTTGGATGATATAGAAATTGATAATATTGAAAGCTCTTTTTCCGAAAAAATACTTTTTATAAATAATTTAATAAATAATGACAATATTTTAGAAGATAAATTTAATTTAAAAAGATATTTAGATAAATTTCAAAGTAGATATGATGCAAATTTATCTATAGAAGGAAATAATAAATCTAATTTTAGATTAAAAACTAAATTAAATGGATATCTTGATATTAAAAACGAAAGTAAAAAAAGTTCTAAAGAAAAGTTTTCTCTAGATTTAGAGGGAGGACTTTTTACAGGAAAAGGGTTTTTGAATATTAATAAATTACCTTTAAAAACTATAAATATATTTTTAGATAAACCTAGAGACTTTAAAGGAAATTTGGATATTAATTTAATTTATAATCTAGATAAAAAATTCTTTGCGACTAATATTTCTTCGAATAATACATCAATTAATAATAGCTCGATCAAATTAGATGTTGGAGAAGTCCAGTATGGCGATTCGATTTTTGATTTAGATTTATCTTTTTTATTGAATAATTCAAACATCCCAATAAATATTTCAGGTTCTATTCCTTTTAACAAACAGGATAATTTAGACTTGAGATTAAATGGTAATGGAAAATTTATTGAATTAGTAGATATCTTTGCTGATGATTATTTTACTTTTAAAAAAGGTGATGTAACTCTTAGAATGATAATAAAAGGAACTGTTAAAAAACCTATTGCTAATGGTTTTGTTTTTATCAAGGATTCTGAAATTGATATTTATAGTAATGTCATTAAAAATATTAACAGCACAATAATTTTTGATTTTGATCAAATAGAAATCAAAAGCTTTAAAGCTTCTGATGATGCTTCTGGAAATATTTTTATTAAGGGGACTTTACCTTTTTATACTAAAAACAATTTGAATGAAAAAGATATTAGCTTATTAACTAATAATTTTAATATTAAATCTAATAATATAAAATTTCTAACTGACTCTAAAATCAATATTAGTGGTTCATTCAAAGATCCTATATTTAGTGGAAAGTTAGCATTAAATAATGGGTTTATTAATTTAAATAATGCTGATAAAGAAAATAATAAAAAAATTAATTTTAAAGAAAGAAATTATGAAAGAAATTGGCCAGAACTATTTTGGGAAAAAGATAAAAATATTGAAATAATTTCTAATGAAACTATATTAAATTCTTTTCTTTTAGGAGGAAATTCCCCAAATTATCTTGAAAATTTAAGTTTTAAGAATCTAAAATTAAAACTTGGTCCAGATTTTAGAATTCAATATGCAGGGATAGTTAAGGCTAATTTAGATACCAAGTTAGATTTAAATTTTAATGGAAAGGTTGGAGAAGATTTAAATGCTAGAGGCCTTATTAATTTAAGTAAAGGTACAGCAAATTTATATACAACACCATTCAAATTAGATAAAAATAAAGAAAATTATATTTTATTTGCCTCTAGAAGTGGCATTGTTCCTTTTATTAACTTTTCACTAACTAGTAAAGTTCCAGATTCAATAATACCAATTAGTGAAAATAATCAAGATCTTAATATTTCAAGTGGTCTTGATGCAAATGTTAGTTCAAGTGGTTTTGGAGCGGTTGGAATCGGTAATACAAGACTTATAAAAATCGAAGCATCATATGAAGGATTTTTAGATCAATTATCATTTGAGGATGAAAATAGAAAAATACAATTAAGAAGTACTCCAAGTTATAACAGATCTCAAATTATTGGTTTGATAGGAGGAAACTCTGCAAATTTAATAAATAGAGCATTTATTTCTCAACTTAATACTGCAAATGGATTTAGTGATAAATTTCAATTGTCTTTGTATCCGGCTGTAATAGAAAATAATGAACCAATTAATAATGTTTTTTCTAATGAAAACCTTGATGTAGATGATACTGATAAATCATCTTCAAACGCTGGGTTGTCTACTCAAGCTTGGATTGCCGAAATAGGTCTTGATATTACTGATAGAATTAACTTTGCTGTTCAAGCTACTCCAGATAGAGATGATTTACCACCTTTAGGAATACTTACTTTACAAGCTAATCCAAACTTAGAATTATTAGGTTCTCTAGATGCCGAGGGGGAGTGGAAAAGTCAAGTTCAATTATTTTTGAGATATTAGTTCCTAAAATAAAAGTTTTAAGAATGCTTATTTTCAATTATTATTAGGTTAATTAAACTTAATTATGACTGATATATTTCAAGTACCAACTCCTGATAATGAACTTTTAGAAAAAGCAAAGCAACTTCGTCTGGCTTCAATTAAAACAAGTCAAACAAATAATGATGACAGAATTAGAGCCTTGAACTTAATGGCTGATTATTTAGAAAAAAACTCTAAAGAAATAATTGAGGCTAATATCGAAGATTATAAAAAAGCAGAAATTAAAGGAATTTCAAAATCCTTACTTTCTAGATTAAAGTTATCAAAAGAAAAACTTAATTTAGGAATTGAAGGGGTAAGAAAAGTTGGGAATTTGATTGATCCAGTTGGTCAAATTCAAATAAAAAGGGAACTTTCTAAAGGTTTAATCCTTGAAAGAAAAACAGTACCCATAGGAGTATTAGGAGTGATTTTTGAATCAAGACCCGATGCTGTAATGCAAATAAGCTCTTTGGCTATTAGGTCTGGAAATGGAGTAATGCTAAAAGGGGGAAGTGAAGCAAATTTAACTAATATTGCAATAGTTTCTGCACTTAAGGAGGGTTTGCAAGATTCAAATCTTGATGAAAATTCAATCTGTCTTCTCACAAGTAGAAAAGATAGTATGGCAATGTTGAATTTAGAAAAATATATAAACTTAATAATTCCAAGAGGAAGTAATGAACTCGTTAAATTTATACAAGAGAATACAGAAATTCCTGTCTTAGGTCATGCTGATGGAATTTGTCATTTATATATAGATAACGAAGTAAATATCGATATGGCTTTAAAAGTGGCTTTAGATAGTAAGATCCAATATCCAGCTGCATGTAATGCTGTTGAGACTCTTTTAATACATAAAGATACTGCCTCTGAATTTTTGAATAAGGCTATTCCAATGTTTAACTCTAACGATGTTAAATTGATTGGAGATAAAAAATCTTTTCAATTGGGTGTTGCTTTTGAAGCTAATTATGAGGACTGGCAAACTGAATATTTAGATCTTATTCTTTCTATAAAAATTGTTAATGATTTAGAAGAAGCAATTGCTCATATACAAAAATTTAGTTCAAAACATACAGATGGAATAATTACGGAAAATGTCATTAATGCTAATAAATTTATGAGCGAGATAGATAGTTCAGGTGTTTTTCATAATTGCTCAACAAGATTCGCAGATGGTTTTAGATATGGCTTTGGAGCAGAAGTTGGGATATCTACACAGACATTGCCCCCAAGAGGCCCAGTAGGACTAGAGGGGCTAGTAACTTATAAGTATTTTTTAAGAGGAGAAGGCCATATTGTTGATGATTTTTCATCTGGAAAATTAATCTATTCACATAAAGATGTTTAACTCATAGAAATGGAAACATATTTAAAAATTAAGGATATTAAACTTTGGGCAAGAGTTGGTGTTTTAGAACAAGAAAGGGACCTAGGTCAACTTTTTAGTTTAGATGTATTTTTATGGTCTGATTTTGAAAATTGTACTCAAAATGATGATATTAAAAGTACAGTTGATTATTCGAAATTAGTTAAAATATTAAAATATCAATCCAAGAAGATATGTTGCTTTACGATTGAGAAATATTCAAATGAAATTTTAAAAATTATTGATGAAGAGTTTCAACTTAGCAGAATTAAAATTATATTAACGAAATGTAAACCTCCAATTACTGGTTTTGATGGTGAGGTCTCAATAGTAAGAGTTTTTGAAAATAATTAACGGTATTGTCAAAAAGAAATCCCATAATATTAATTCATGGTCTCTGGAACACAGCAGATATATTTTCTTCGATAACTTCAAAACTTGATGAAATTGGAATTGAATATTTTGCCCCAACTTTAAAACATCAATATGGAATGACATCTATTGTTGAATTAACTAATTTATTAAATGATTTAATTTTAGAGAAATATGGGTATGAAAAAAAGCTTGATATTTTGGGTTTCTCGATGGGTGGAATAATTGGTAGATATTGGATTAAAAAATTAAATGGTTATAAAAGAACTAGAAGATTTATAACTATTGGGTCGCCTCATAAAGGAACTCTCGCATCTCAATTAATTCCTAAATATCCTTTTAAAGGAATATCTGAGATGAAAATAAATAGTCTCTTATTAAGAGAGCTTTCTAGATCCGATTATCTTCTTAGTGGAATTGATTGTATTAGCTTTTTTACTTATTGGGATCTTATGGTTTTCCCTGGATGGAGAGCTAGTTTGAACTCGGGGGAGAAAATATCATTAAAAACATATAAACATAAAAATTTAGTTAGAAATCCAAATGCCATCGATAAAATTGTCGACAGTCTACTTAATTAACAGATGATAGACCTAAATGTCTTATCAAAGAGTCGGTTTTTGGTTCTCTGCCTCTAAATAATTTAAATACCTCTAAAGGAGGGATACTTCCTCCAAGACTTAAAATTGTATCTTTGAATTTTTTACCTATTGCCTTTATATTTTGGTTATTTTCTAAGTCTGCCTCTTCAAACATAGAAAAAGCATCAGCACTCAAAACCTCGGCCCATTTATAAGAGTAATATCCAGCTGAATAACCTCCTGCAAATATGTGACTAAAGCAACAAAGAAATTTATCTTCTTCTATTGGTTTAATTACTGTTGTATTTCTGGATATTTCATTTCTGATCTCATTAGAATTTTTATCCTGATTATTATATAGATTGCTATGCAATCTTATATCTGTAATTGCAAAATGTAGTTGTCTTAGAGTAGCCATCCCGCAATTAAAAGTTCTATTCTTTACTAATTTTTCGAAATTCTCATTAGATAATTTCTCCCCAGTTTTATAGTGTTTCGCAATATTTAATAAAGTGTTTTTGTGAAAACACCAGTTTTCCATAAATTGACTTGGAAGTTCTACAGCATCCCATTCTACATTATTAATACCGGCTGCTTGTGGAAGATTTACTGTGGTAAGCATATGTTGAAGACCATGACCAAATTCATGAAACAAGGTCTGAACTTCATCAAAACTCATCAAGCTTGGTTTGTCTTTGGATGGCGGAGTTTGATTGCAAACTAAATAAGCAACAGGTAATGTATTTTTACCAATATTGTTTTTGTTAAGGCATTCGTCCATCCAGGCTCCTCCCCTCTTTGACTCGGGACGAGAGTAGGGATCCAGATAAAATGAAGCTATTTTTTCGTCGTCTTTATTTAGGATATTAAAAAACAAAACGTCATCATTCCATATAGGAGCTTCATTTCTGGCTTCAATTACTTTAATGTCGAAGAGCTTTTCACTAAGTTTAAAAAGACCTTTTAAAACATCATTCAGAGGGAACCAGGGCCTAAGTGATTCTTGATCTAAATTAAGTTTTTCCTTTCTGAGAAGCTCCGACCAATAGCTAATGTCCCATGATTGAAGATCTTCAGAGATAGGGAATCCATTATCTTTTGAAAACTTATTAAGTCTAACTAATTCATTTTTGGCTGTTTTAAAGGCAGGCTTTCTAATCTCCTCTAAAAGTTTTTCAACATTGTTAATTTCCTTAGCCATTTTTGTTGAAAGGCTTAATTCTGCCCAGCTTTCATAACCAAGGAGTTTAGCCTGTTTAGTCCTAAGAGATAGAATTTCTTCAATTATTTGAGAGTTATTTTTTTCTCCATGAGAGGCTCTGCTTACAAAAGCTTTATATAATTTTTCCCTGAGATTACGGTCATTGGCATATGTCATAAAGGCGGTATAGGTCGGAATATCTAAACTTAATCTCCATGGCCCATTTTTTGAATCAGCTTCTCCTTCTTTTTTTAAGAATTTGTGAGCTGATATTGACATCAATTCTAAAACCCTTTCTGGAACTCCATCTACTTGAGATTTATCATTTAGGATTAATGACCAAGAATTAGTGGCATCTAAAACATTATTACTGAAATTTGTAGATAGTTTTCCAAGCTCTTCAGAAATAACATTGAATTCTTTCTGGTTATCTATATCTAATGAAATACCTCTATGTTCCATTTCGAGAATTTCTTTATCTAGAATTCTATTTTTAATCTCATCAAAATTATTTGTTTCTTTAAGCTTTACCAGAGAATTATAAATAATTTTGCTTTGTCCAAACTTATTACTTAAATTAATAATTTCAGGTAGAAACTTTGAGTAAATTTCTCTTAAGCTTTCGGAATTTTTTACTCCATTAATATGGCTTATAACTCCCCAACTCCACCTTAAAATTTCATTTACTTCATTTAAAGGATTAATTACTTTGTCCCATTCTAAATTTTCTTGCTCCAAATAATTAGATAAAAATTTCTCAATGTTTTTGAAATCTAGATTTATTTTATCTATTACTTTTGGGAATTCTTGATTAATTCTATCTGAAGTAAATTTATTAAATTCTGGTAATTCTCCGTAATTAAAAATTGTAGATTCCATTTTATCGAAGATTAAAATTGGCTAAAGTTTGAGATTAACCCGACTAACTTAGCTAAAGTAAGTTGTTGACTGAGAGCGTTTGTTGAAGATTCATATAAATTTATGGCAATTTTTGGCCAAAAACCAATGACTAAAGTAGGCAATAATAAACTGAACCCAATTGTCAACTCTCTACCATTCATTTCTTTTACAGTAGCTAGCGCAGGTATTCTAGGTCCGAAAAATACTCTTCTACACATCGAAAGAAGATATATTGGCGTTAGGACAAGACCAATTGCTGCAATAAGAATTGTGATTGATCTAAAAAGTGAACTAAAACCCTCTTGACTTGTGATCCCTAAAAACACGGTGATTTCGCTTATAAATCCACTCATTCCAGGCAAGGCAAGAGAAGCTAATGAGCTCGCCAGGAAAAAAGCAAATGTTATTGGTAAGACTTTTGCTAAACCACCCATGTTTGGAATTGACAGAGTATTTGTTCTCTCATAGAAGGATCCTGTAACGAAGAACATTGCTGCTGCTATAAGCCCATGGCTTATCATTTGAAGCATTGCTCCGCTTATACCTAAAGCATCAACTGCTCCAATACCCAGAAGAACAAAACCCATATGACTTACTGAACTACATGCGATTCTTCTCTTTACGTTATCTTGTGCGAATGCATTTAAGGCTCCATAAATTATATTTATAATCCCAAGAATAATTAAAGCAGGTGCAAGTTGTAGATGCACTTCGGGTAATATTTGCACATTGAATCTTAAGAGAGCATATCCCCCCATCTTTAAAAGGATTCCCGCTAGTAACATTGATACTGGAGCATTAGCTTCCCCATGAGCATCAGGTAACCAAGTATGCAATGGGAAGATAGGAAGTTTAACTCCAAAACCTATTAAAAATCCTAAATAAGATAATAATGCGAGACTACCTGTTACATGTTTATTTGTTAATTCCGTAAGATTTAGGGTAAAGGTATCCCCGCTCAACGCAAGTGCAAGTCCACTTATAAGTATTAGTAAGGATGCTAAAGCGGTATAAAGAATAAATTTTGTAGCTGCATATAATTTTTTCTTGCCTCCCCAAATAGCAATAAGAAGGTAAACAGGAACCAGTTCTAATTCCCAAGCTAAGAAAAATAACAAGAAATCTTGAGATAGGAAAACTAATGCTTGAGCTGATGCCTGAACTAATAAAAGAGCAAAATATAAATTAGATTTTTTCTTTATCTTCCAACTAGCTGCAGCTGATAAAAATGTTATTAATCCACTCAAAGCTACTAATGGTGCAGATAATCCATCTACGCCAAGAGACCATTCTAAACCTATTGATGGTAGCCAAGTTAATCTTTCAACAAGTTGTAGCGAGCTATTTGTTGTATCAAATTTTTGGAAAAGTACTCCAATTATGAGAAGAAAATCTATAAATAAAAAACTTAATGAGATATTTCTTGGGAGTGTATTATCTTCTCCTTCCTTAGAACTTAAGAAAGGCATTATCAATGCCCCAATTAAGGGTAATAAAACAATAGAGGATAGTAAAGGAAAAGATTCTAAATTCATAGAATAATGAATAATTTTTTTATTCTAGTTGAAGTTGTTCTAGCTTGAGACTATAACATTAAAAATGCCTAAGTAAAACTACTTACCAGAGATGTCCCTAAATTGACTGCCTGTTGTTTGGACGTTCAAATATGGTGCTCTACTTGCCACGCCTGAGTTTTCCCAAGCTTTTACCATGGCTTGACTGACTTCTCTGCCATTATCCTTTTTACACAAAGCTAATATACTTGGCCCTGCCCCACTAATTGCACAGCCCAAAGCGCCAGCTTGTAGTGCGGCATCTTTAACTTCCAATCCACCTTTAATAAGCTTCCATCGGTATGGTTCATGTAATTTGTCAAACATTCCCTCTTTTATTAATTCATCATTACCTGTTTTTAAGCCGTTTAGTAATAACGTAAGTGCTCCCATATTTGTTACAGCATCAGAAATAGGTACATTCTTCGGCATTACTCTCCTTGCTTCACTAGTACTAAGACGTATAGCAGGTATCGCAACTACAGTTTTAATGGAATCGTGCCAGTCACATCTAATAATTCTCCATCTCTGAGAAGATGACCTGGCAGTTAAACAAAGACCCCCCAAAAGAGAAGGAACTACATTATCAGGATGACCTTCAATATCAATTGCAAGTTCTAAAAGTTTTTCTTTAGGTAAAGGGGAGTTCATAATCGCATTTGCTCCGATTAGTCCCGCAACTATTGCTGTGGCACTACTCCCTAGTCCGCGAGCGGGGGGAACTGCTAATTTCACTCTAGCTTCAAGGGCAAAAGGTTTGATATTTGCACTTTCCCATACTTTCTGTGCAGCCCTAAAAACTAAATTTTCTGGGCCTCCTCTTAAATGATTACCATCAGTACTCTCCATTATCAAATCAAATCGATCCCCGCCTCCATCTATTCTTGTAAATATAAATTCGTTATATAAATCTAACGCTGCGCCTAGACAGTCGAATCCAGGACCTAAATTAGCAGTTGTAGAAGGAACTGTTACTATAATTTTTTTTCCTACTTCTGGAGAAGACATATGAAGATTATTCTATTTGTGAAAGCATTTTTGCTCTGCAGGCTGCGCTAAATAATCCAAACTCTTCATCTAAGATTACATTCACAGGTATATTTTTAAGAATATCTTTTAATCTTCCTTTATCTGAAAATTGTTTCATAAATAAACCTGATTTAAAGTTTATGAAATGTTTTGGAGCGGTTCCTCCAGAAATCCATAACCCTCCATAACATAATTCTTGAAGAGCAACGTCACCCAACAAAGAAGCATAAGCATCTAACCATATTCTCTCAACTTGGATCATTATGTTATCCCCTTGATTAGAAAGATTACAAATTTCTTGAGGAAGTTCTTTTCTCAAATTATCAGAATATTTTAATTCTTTTAAGTATTTTTGTAGAGGATGGTTTTTGGCATCAGGTTTGCTAAGTCTCCATTCAGCTATTCTTGATAACCCAGTCCCACTAATGATTCTTTCACAGGATATTCTTTCAACTTTTAAAGAATATTTGAGCCAATTCTTTAATTCCCATTCTAAATCTGACTTTGGCGAGTATTCAACATGACCACCTTCGCTAGCTAAAACTTTTACTTCATTTCCAGATATTATGCCTTTTGCAATGCCTAGACCAGTTCCTGCTCCGACGATTGCATGTAAATCTTTATTGACCCCTACTGACCTGTCCCCCTTTTGAATAGCAGAATATTGATTTTTTTTTAAAAAAGGTATTCCATAAATTTGCACTGCAAAATCATTTACTAGCTCGCAACTTTTAAATTTAAATTTCTTTTTTAATCCATCGCGAGAAATATTCCACGATAAATTAATAATTTCTGCATTGTTATTAGATATGGGACCTGCCACTGCGAAACAAGCAGAAAAAGGATGATTAATGTTTTTGCATTCATTTTTTAAGAAATCTTTTAGAATTGTGTCAAATGAATCCCATTCAGAAGATACATATTTTTTTTTAAAAATTAAATAAGGAGTACAAGTATTAGCATCGTTTTTGAAAATTCCTAAAAGAACTTTTGTACCTCCTAGATCACAAGCAAGAAAATTCATTTGTCAAAATTATTCTGTTCTTCCTTTTTTTTCTATTAAATTATTCATTAATTTATAAAGATCATCTAACTTAAAAATTCCTAAATTTTTTCCATCCAAGGCTCTTAAAGCAACTGAATCAACTTCTTCTTCTTTATCGCCAATAACTGCAATTAACGGAATTCTTCCAATAGTTGCTTCTCTTATTTTATATCCTATTTTTTCATTTCTAATATCAACTTTCGAACGATATCCCTTAATATTTATTAATTGATTAAATTTCAAACATTTCTCAATATTCCTATCGGTAATGCTCAACAAAATTATTTGATAAGGTGCAAGCCAGATTGGGAATTTGGCTTCATATTGTTCTATTAAGATTCCTATAAATCTTTCAAAAGATCCCAAAATTGCCCTGTGTAGCATTACTGGATTTCTTTTTTCGTTATTTAAATCTACATAAGTTGCATCTAATCTTATAGGCATTGAGAAATCAACTTGAATTGTTCCACATTGCCAAATTCTATCTAGACAATCTTTTAAAGAAAATTCTATTTTTGGACCATAAAAAGCCCCTTCTCCAGGCTGTAATTCCCATTTAATACTTTTATTATCAAGAGCCTTCATAAGTGCCTCTTCTGATTTATCCCAAATATTTTCACTACCCACCCTTTTCTCAGGACGGGTTGATAATTTGATAATAATTTCATCAAAACCAAAAGTTTTATAAACCTCGAAAACAAGATCAATGAAAGTAGAAACTTCAGCTTGTATTTGTTCTTCTGTGCAGAAAATGTGTGCGTCGTCTTGAGTAAAATTTCTAACTCTCATTAAACCGTGCAATGCACCAGAGGGTTCATTTCTATGACAAGAACCAAATTCAGCAAGGCGAATAGGTAAATCTTTATAACTTTTTAAACCTTGATTAAATACTTGAATATGGCAAGGACAATTCATTGGTTTTATTGCATAAGTTCTATTTTCTGATGCCGTAGTGAACATATCTTCTCTGAATTTATCCCAATGACCTGATTTTTCCCAAAGAGATTTATCAACAGCTTGAGGGGTTTTAATTTCTAGATAATCATTTTTATTAAGTATTTCTCTTACATATTTTTCAAGAACTTGGTAGATTGTCCATCCATTTGGATGCCAAAAAATCATACCTGGAGATTCTTCTTGTATGTGAAAGAGTGAATGTTTTTTTCCAAGTTTTCTATGATCTCTTTTTTCCGCCTCTTCGATTCTTGTTAAGTAATCATTGAGTTCTTTCTCTTTAGCCCAAGCAGTTCCATAGATTCTCTGTAATGATTCATTTTCACTATTACCTCTCCAATATGAACCAGACAACTTTAATAATTTAAAATGTCTAAGGTGGCTTGTATTTGGAACATGAGGCCCCCTGCACATATCAATATATTCTTCGTGTTTATATAAATTGATGAGACCTTCATCAGGAATTTCTTCGATTATTCTTAACTTAAAAGTTTCATCTCTTTCTTGAAAAGTTTTAATTGCTTCTTTTTTGGTAACTTGTAAAATCTCAACATCATAATTTTTTTTAATTAAGTTATGAATTCTGTTTTCTATTTTTATTAAATCCTCAGGGGTAAATCTATATTCAGAAAAAATATCATAATAAAAGCCATTATCAATTACTGGACCGATTGCCATTTTTATATTTGGATAAAGTTGTTTAACGGCATGACCAATCAAATGAGCAAAGGAATGTCTAATTATCTCAATACCTTCTTTATCACGGGATGTAATTATTACCACTTTAGAATCATTATCTATGGGAAGTGTTGCATCAAAAAGAACATCATTTACTTTTCCTGCAATTGTTGCTTTGGCTAAGCCGGTTCCAATACTCTGAGCTATTTCTTTAATCGTTACAGGCTTTTCAAATACTTTTTTAGATCCATCTGGTAATGTTATTTCTGGCATGATTTATTTCTCTATTTCAAAGAATCCTAATTCAGATTTAACTCTACTAAGGGTTTTATTTGCCACTGCTTCAGCGTTCTCTTTACCATTGATAAGGATCTTATTTAACTCATATGGATCGTTAATCAGAACATGATATCTTTCCTGAATAGGTTTAAGCGATTCTACTATTTGTTCTGTAAATATTTTTTTAAATGTCCCCCATCCTGTTTGTGAAAAATCGTTCTCTAATTCAGAAACTTCTTTACCACTTAATAATGAATAAATCATTAAAAGATTTCTGGATTCAGGCCTCTCGGGATTATTAAATTCCATTCCCATATAACTATCACTTTTAGCTCTTTTTATTTTTTTTGTAATTATTTCAGGAGTATCTAACAAATTAATTCGACTACCCTCGTTAATGTCACTTTTGCTCATTTTTTTTGATCCATCATTTAAGCTCATTATCTTTGAACCTTTTTTCATAATTATTGGTTGAGGAATTTTTAATATGTTTTCTTCCTTACTAAATTTGGCATTAATTCTCTGTTGTGCAATATCTCTGGCAAGTTCTAAGTGTTGTTTTTGATCTTCCCCTACTGGAACATAATCAGCATCGTATAACAAAATGTCAGCAGCCATTAAGATTGGATAATCAAATAATCCAATAGAAACATTATTACCTTGCTGAACAGATTTTTCCTTGAATTGGATCATTCTTTCCATCCAATTTATCGGAGTCATGCAATTTAATATCCAACAAAGTTCTGAATGTGCAGATATCTGGCTTTGAACAAAAATAGAACAAATATTAGGATCTATACCACAAGCAACATATAAAGCTGCAGTGGAAAGTGTATTTTTAGAAAGTTGTTTGGGGTCATATTCTGTAGTAATTGCATGTAAATCCACTACGCAAAGAAATGTTTCATGCTTCTCTTGGAGTGAAACCCAATTGCTTATTGCGCCAAGCCAGTTACCAATATGTAAATCTCCTGTAGGTTGAACTCCAGAAAGAATCCTTTTTTTATTTGTCATCCACTTCTTCTTGTTCTTTTTTGATTTCTTTGATTTCTTTGATTTCTTCTTTGATTTCTTCTTTGTTAGGTTGAGTCTGTTCAATAGGTGTATTTTTAACTGGCCTTGCAAAAGGATCAGGAACTACTTTTTTACTTGTGTTTTCAAAAGCTGTCGCCTTACTCGGTGACGATGTGTTTTTGTTATTTCTTGCAAATTTTGTTATCGATTCCATTAAATCTTTATCTTCAATCATTTCGCTAAGTGTTCTAACTGAAAATCCTAAAACTGCGACTGTCGACTTGAGTTGAAAAGCCTCCTGTATTGATCTAACAGCTTTCATTTCATTATCACTTAATCTTATTCGAAATCCTCCTCCATCTCTATTTCCTCCAGATCTGTTCCTAAAGCTAGATCTATCATTATTACCACGGCTTCTGTAGTTCTCTTGACCATAATTATTGTCGTAATTGGAATTTGACATCTTAGAGATTCTTTTTTTTATTTAAACAGTCTATTAACTTAACACCTAGTTATGCAAGAAGTCTTAAATTGAACTTTAAAAATTTTTATCCATAATTGAAGAGTTATGTAATCTTTCTTTTTTTCATTCACAACTTGCACTAAAGTAGAAGAAGAAGGATATAAAATTATTGTGTTTGATATTAGTAAAGAAAACTTTTTAAAGAATTTAATAAAGTTCCCCAAAAAAAATATATTTATAATTCTACTTTTTTTAGGTTTCGGAGAATGGTTTTTAAGTGATTTAATAAATTTTGCAGGCGGTTCAATAGGCTTTTTTATTTTATGTTTTGGGGGATATTTTTACTTAAAGAGTGAAAAGCCAAAATTTAACGAGCCAAAGGACTTAGATGGTTGGATAAAACTTTGTAATGAAGATTTAGATTTCTTCGAAGAAATTGAATTACATAATAATTTAGAAAAACAAAATATTAATAGAAAAAAAGCTTTTGAATTAATACTTAATAGAGATAAAAAAGAGGAGATTTACTGTATTGGGCAGAAGAATTTTGACTCTAGTGCAACATTATTTAAAAATTACTTTAAAGAAGATAAGTTTAAATTGAATTTTATGGAAAAACTTCCAAAATATAATTCTTCTGAAATTGTTCCTGAAGTAATTTTAAATAGCGATGCTATTTTGTATTTTTTAAAATTACCTTTATCCGCTAATGATTTTTTGTGGTTAGAAAAACTTCCTAATAATATGCCCATTTGGTTAGTTGCATCATTTACAAAAGGATTAGATTTTAATAATGAAATAGAGGAAGTTAAGGCTCAGATTTCAGGAGAATATGCAAACAGAATAATTAGATTTGACAAAACTAAAAATAGCATTGCAAATATACCTTTTTCTTTGCGTAAGTTTTTTATAAGTTCAAATAATAATATTGAAAATACTAAAAAAAGACTTTTGAAGAGATTGCATATGAATTGGCAATCTGAGATTGAGGGGATAAGAAGAATGCAGTTGAAGGATTTACAGAGGAGAAATCAAATTATCGTTGCTACTTCTGTTTTCTTGTCTCCGATTCCATCAATAGATGTCTTATCAATGACTGTTTTAAATTCCTTAATGATTAAAGAAATTAAGTCTATATGGGGATGTAATTGGTCTCCAGAAATATTGGATAAAGTATCAAAACAAATAATCAAGACTGCAATTGCACAGGGAGTAATTGAATGGAGTGGTCAGACTTTAATAGGCTTAACAAAATTGCATGGCCCAAATTGGTTAGTAACTGGTGCATTCCAAGCAATAAGCGCAGCATATTTAACAAGAGTAGTATCAAGTTCATTGGCCGATTTCATGGCTTTAACAAAAGGAGTCTCAGAACCTGATTTGGAATTTATAAAAGAAAACTCCGATAAGATCGTTGAAAGAGCCTTTGAAAATGAAAAAATAAATTGGAAATCTTTGATACCAGAGTTAAATATTCCATTGATTCGATTAACCTAATAATTCCAAAATTTAGAATTATTGTAAAGAAAATTATGAAAAAAAAGTTATTGCTCTTTGTATTTTCTTTCCTAATATTTCTTACTGCAAATTCTTGCAAAAGGAATGCGTTTGAAAAAGAAACTAACAAAGAAGTAATTTTGGCAAGTTTTACAGTCCTAGCAGATATTATTGAAAATGTTGCTAAAGATGAGTTTGTTGTTAAATCAATTATTAAACCAGGAGTTGAAGTTCATGGTTATCAGCCAACTCCAAGTGATCTTATAAAAGCTTCCAAAGCCTTTGTTTTTATTGATAATGGATTTGGATTTGAATTGTGGGCTGAGAAATTTGTTTCAAACTTACAAATTAACAGAGTAACTATTTCAAATAGATTAGAACCGATTTTTATAAGTGAAGATTTCTATAAAGGTAAACCTAATCCTCATGCTTGGATTTCTCCTAAAAGGGGAATGATTTATGTAGATGTTATCGTTGATTATTTATCAGAATTAAAACCATCGGAAGCAGAATCATTTAAAAATAACGGACAAATTTACAAGAATAAAATCGCTAAAATAGATGAAGATTTTTCACTTTTTATTAATAATCTTGAGAAAAATAATAGGTATCTAGTAACTTGTGAAGGAGCATTCTCTTATCTCACAAATGATTACGGATTAAAAGAAGCTTATTTATGGCCAGTTAATGCTGAAAGTCAAATTACACCGAAAAGAATGGCAAGAACAATTTCTTTGGTAAAAAATAAAAATATCCCATCGGTCTTTTGTGAAAGCACTGTAAGTAATGAATCACAAATGGTTGTTGCCAGGGCAACAGGAGCAAAGTTTGGGGGAGATCTTTTTGTTGATTCCATTTCTCAAGATAATAAGAGTGCTAATACTTATTTAAAAATGCTTCAACATAATTTGACTCTTATTAAAAAAGGGCTCAATTAAAAATATGGATGAACTTAATTATAAAAGTTATAGAATTGAGGCAGAAAATATCTGTGTTGATTATCACGGAAAAGTTGCTTTATATGATGCGAATTTAAGATTAAAGGCTGGACAAATTTGTGGATTAGTAGGAATGAATGGTGCGGGGAAAACAACTTTTTTTAATGCCTTAACTGGTTTTGTAAATATCTCAAAAGGTAAAATAAGAATAAATGGTGAGTCTTTAAGAATTGCTCAACTAGATCAGTCAATTGCATATGTTCCTCAAAGTGAAGGAATTGATAGTCAATTTCCAGTAAGTGTATGGGATGTTGTAATGATGGGTCGATATGGGTCAATGAATATTCTGAGATCGCCAAGAGAATCAGATATTCAAGCTGTTAAGGATGCTATAGAAAGAGTTGATCTTATGGAACTTTCATCTACCCCAATTGGCAATTTATCTGGGGGACAAAGGAAAAGAACTTTTTTAGCAAGAGCTATTGCACAACGGGCATCAATTCTATTACTTGATGAACCCTTTGCGGGAGTTGATATTAGAACTGAAAAACTTATATCAGAATTATTTATTCAATTTAAAAATGAGGGAAAAACAATTTTGCTATCTACTCATGATATGATTCATGTTCGTGAATTTTGTGATTTAGTCCTTTTAATAAATAAGACAGTTGTTGCATATGGAGAGACTTCGGAAGTATTTACCCCAGAAAATATTACAAGTACTTTTGGAGGGATGTCGCCAGATGTCTTGTTTGGACCTGAATCTTAAAATCTAGTTTTATGGATCTATGCTTTTTATCTATAAACATAACTTCTTTTGTAGCAGATCCTTTATCTCATGAATTTATGAGAAAAGCTCTATTGATGAGCTCATTAGTAGCAGCTGTTTGTGGATTTTTATCTAGTTATTTAACACTTAAAGGTTGGGCTTTAATGGGAGATGCGGTATCTCACTCTGTAATGCCTGGGGTTGTTGTGGCTTATGCTTTGGGACTTCCTTTCTCGCTTGGGGCTTTCATTTTTGGAGTTGGTTCTGTAGCTTTAATAGGCTTTGTTAAACAAAAATCCAGAGTTAAAGAAGATACCGTAATTGGCTTGGTTTTTACAGGTTTTTTTGCTCTTGGAATAGTTTTAGTTTCAAAGATTAAAAGTAATATTGATCTTCACTCAATTCTTTTTGGTAGCCCTCTAGGGATTTCTCTCTCAGATGTAAAACAGACGGTATTTATTTCTCTATTAGTGGTAATACTATTGTCAGTTTTTAGGAAAGACTTAATACTTTATTGTTTTGATCCAAGACACGCAAAAACAGTAGGAATTAATGTCTTATTTCTTCATTATTTATTACTTACATGCTTGTCTTTAGCGGCTGTAGTTGGATTACAATCTGTTGGAATAGTTCTAGTTGTTGCAATGCTGATTACTCCTGGTGCAACGGCATATTTATTAACAGATAAGTTTGATAATATGACCATCATTTCAGTAATTAGTGCAATCATTTCAAGTGTATTTGGAATTTATTTTAGCTTTTGGTTTGATCTTGAAACTGGCGGCTCAATTGTATTAGTTCAAACGTTTATATTTTTATTTGCTTTTTTATTTGCTCCAAGATACGGGATATTTAAATTTAAAAAACTATTCTCTAGTTATTAGTGAAAAATGGATAATTACCTAAATAATAAAAGTTGGAATTGGTGGCCTTTATTTCCCCTATATCCATATGGAAAAAAGAAAACTATTCTTAGAGAAATAATTCCTAACGAAATATGGTCTTTGGAACAGATTCAGGGTTTATATTATGTTGCAGTGCCAATCAGAATGACAGTAATAAAGGTTAATAATGGACTAATGCTAATTAACCCTTTACCCCCTACGAAGGAACTTGTAAATTCATTAGAAGAATTAATTTCAATTTATGGAAAAGTAAAGACAATTGTGCTCCCTAGTGCTTCTGGATTAGAACATAAAATTGGATTACCAGCATTAGTTAGAGTTTTCAAGGATGCTGAGATTTGGTTATGTCCTGGCCAATGGAGTTTTCCTATTAATCTTCCTTTAGATTTTCTTGGAATCCCATCGAAACGGACAAAGATACTTTTTAAAGATGGAACTCCTTATGAAGAATGTTTTAAATGGTGTTCATTAGGACCTTTGAATTTAGGACTTGGAACATACCAGGAGGTGAGTTGTTTTCATCTTTCAACAAGGACACTACATGTTACAGACGCTATAGTTGGCATCGAATCAACGCCTCCAGAAATATTTGACTTTGACCCAACCCCTTTATTATTTCATTCGAGAGATCGAGGCGATGAACCTATTCTTGATAATGTTGAATCTAGAAAAAAAGGTTGGGCAAGAATTGTATTGTTTTCATCTTTTTTAAAACCAGGAAAGTTAAATATTCCCTCTCTGAAACAAATTATCAAATACTCTTTTAAAGAAGGTCTTCGAAATAAGAAATCACATTTTGGAATTTACCCTTTTTTATGGGATGAAGATTGGGAATCATCTTTAGTTGAAATAATGGGTGAAAATATACCAAAAATTCAGATTGCTCCTGTATTGCAAAATTTAATATTTCCTAGATCAAAACAAGTACTTCTTGGATGGCTAGAAAAAATTAAAACTTATGAAAATATGGAATATTTGATATCAGCTCATTATTCTGCCCCTATTAATTTCAAAGAAGAAAATTGTCAGAATTTGATAGATGAAATTAATTCAGATAAATGGAATAAATTACCAGATGATAATGAATTCCTTGTTAATTTATATAAAAAATTATTTGAATTGGGGATAATTCCAAAAAAAGTAAATGTTTAGAGATTTATTCTTCCTCAATGGACATGTCTTCATCACTTTTTAGTGTTTGTTCAAGCTCTTTCCTTTGCTCCATTTGTCTCAAGAAATATCCTGTCATCATTGCAGAAGAAAGTAAATTAGCGATATTATCTTTTGAAGATGTTATTTTTACATCAAATTGATCAGATGGCAACATCCCTAGAAGACCTTGAACATTGTGCCTTATTATTTCTTGAATATCTTCACTAGCCGATTTGGCTACTCTCTGCAAAACTTCTGGAGACTGTTTTTGTAGATATTGAATCAAATCATTCTCATCATTTGGATCATTATTTTCAGTAGCTAGAAATTCAGGATTGAACATTTAGGCATCTTCAACTTATAAAAACCCTACAACACCATGAACCCTTTAAACTGCATTATTAAGACTAGGGAACCGAATAGGGCCAATTTTATTTAATGGCCAATATCTAAAAATAGCCTTTCCTATTACTTTTTCATAAGGAAGAAATCCCCATATATGAGAATCCATACTGTTATTTCTGTTATCTCCCATTACCCATAGTGATTTCTCAGGAACATAATATGGACCTGTTGAATAGTTGATGTTCTTATCAGAAATATAATTATTTTGAGCAATATCATTTAAATATAAATTACCTTCTTTTACTTCTACTTTATCTCCAGGGACCCCAATTACCCTTTTGATTAACGCAATATCTGATTCATACCCAGCTTCAATTAATTGTTCTGGAACATTAAAAACAATGATTTTATTTTTTAATTTAGATAAGTTTGATTTAGAAGTGATTTTTGGAGTTAACTTTTCAACTAATATTTTGTCTTGGATTTGAAGGGTCGGGAGCATAGATCCTGAGGGAATCCACCTTGGTTCGATTACTTGCCATCGTATAATTAAAGCAATTATTATCCAAATAAAAAGATTTTTAAAATCATTTAGTATTGAACTTTTTTTTCCTGCTGGATTTTGCATTGTTTAATTATTTATTTGTAAAAAGGAATTTCTAAAGTATTTATATAAATTATGACATCATCTATAGAATGCCAAAATTTCTTTAGAAGTTTACAACTTTTAGATCTTTTTACAAAAATAGGGGTTAAAAATTTAATTTTATGTCCAGGCAGTAGATCAGCTCCTTTAGCAATAGCCGCAGGAGAGTTAAATAAACGTAAGATCTTAAATGTATTTAATTCCATAGACGAGAGATCTGCTGGGTTTCATTCGCTTGGAATTTCTACTGCATCTGGAGATGTTTCATTAGTTGTTACGACATCTGGAACTGCAGTTGGGAATTTATTGCCTGCAGCCATTGAAGCAGATAAATCATGTAAATCAATTGTATTCATAACAGCTGATAGACCTTCAAGGTTAAAAAATTGTGGTTCTAATCAAACAGTAAATCAAGAGGAATTTTTGAATTCAGTTTGTAGAAGTAATTTGAGTACTAATTTAAATGGAATTCATGAAAATAATGATGATGACATTTTGAAAATAGTAGAAACTATAAAAAAACAAATACTCCAATCGCCTGGACCTATTCATTTAAATATTCCATTTGAAAAACCTTTAGATATATCTTTGAATAATAAAAAAAAGAATTTCGAGGTTTTTGAAAGATTTTATTTAAATAAAACCTATCAATTCTTAAAAAATGATAATCAGAACAAAAATATTCAATTTTCTGAAAAATTTTTTAAAAGGATAAATTTGTCTAATCCTGGAATTATTATTGTTGGCCCATATCAGGGTTCTACTAAAGATTTGGATTCTTTTAATAGTGCTTTAAAAAAATTACAAGAAATTACAGGATGGCCTGTTCTTGTTGATCCTGTTTCAGGCGTTTCAGCTGAATTGAGAGGTTTAGTTGAAAATTGGGAATTAATTCTTAAAACAAATAAAAATATTATTCAATGTGATCAGATCTTGAGGCTTGGTCCTCTTTCATCTTCTAATGATTTAGAGGATTTTTTATTAAATTTTGAAGGGTTACAAATTCTTGTAAAAGAAAATAATATAAGAAAACTAGATCCTATAAAAAAATCTTTAGAATATGATTTTGGAATAAGAAATTTTGTTAACCAACTTTTAGGAGCATTTTCAAATGACAAAAATAAGAATAAACCTTTAATCAATTTGGGAAAAATCTTAATCAAAGAAGGAGCAAAAATAAAGGAAATTTTAAAAGAACAACTATTTTCAAATACTGAAATAACAGAATATAAACTTGCAAATTTTGTACCAAAAATTTGGCCAGAAAATTATCCTATTATGCTCTCAGCTAGCAGTCCTATTAGAGATTGGCTCACATTCTCTGAAAATGCGACTTTAACAAGAGAATGTTTTAGCTTCAGAGGGGCTTCAGGTATAGATGGAACTTTATCACTTGCTTTAGGTATTGCAAGAATAACTAAACCTGTACTTCTGGTTACTGGAGATTTGGCATTAATTCATGATATCAATGGGTTTCTTATTGAAAATGCAATTGAATTAAATTTAACTATCTTATTAATCAATAATAATGGTGGAAATATATTTAATAATTTATATAAAAATAATTTAGAAGAAGAGGAATTAAAGAAACTTTTCATAATGCCTAAATCTATAAATTGGGAAAACCTAGCAAAAGGTTATCAAGTACCAATTAAAAATGTTTCAGATTTGAATAAATTAAGAGAAGCTTTTGAATCGAGCCTTTCTATGCAAAAATCAGTAATAATTAAAGTCGATATTAATGTTGAAAACGAAATGAAAGGAAGAAATTTAATTTTAAAAAAAATTCTCACAAGTTAATGAATTTACTTTTTCAAACTATCTAAATCTATGAAAATTTTACCTGGAAAAACTTACTCAAATTGGACAGAATGGAAATCCTATGAAGATATCTTGTTTCATAAAAGTGGAGATGGGATAGCAAGAATCGCAATTAATCGACCTGAGAAAAGAAACGCATTTCGTCCAAAAACTGTTTGTGAGATGTTAGATGCTTTCAATCTTGTTAGAAACGATGAGAAGATCGGAGTTGTACTTCTAACAGGTGCAGGTCCAGATAAAAAAGGGGTGTTTTCGTTTTGTTCAGGAGGGGATCAAAGTATTAGAGGTCAAAATGGATACGAAGATGATGAGGGTAATCAAAGACTAAATGTATTGGAATTGCAAAGGTTAATAAGAACTTTACCTAAAGTGGTTATAGCTTTAGTGCCCGGTTTCGCAATAGGGGGAGGGCAAGTTTTACAGCTTATTTGTGATCTAAGTATTGCTTCTGAAAATGCAATATTTGGACAAACAGGTCCTAGAGTTGGGAGCTTTGATGCAGGATTTGGATCAAGCTATTTAGCAAGATTGGTGGGACAAAGAAAGGCAAGAGAAATTTGGTTTTTGTGTAGAAAATATAATTCTAAAGAAGCCTTGGAAATGGGTTTGGTAAATGCGATTACAAAGATTGAAGAATTAGAAGCTGAGGGTGTAATCTGGGCAAGAGAGATTCTACGAAATAGTCCAACTGCTATTCGAATACTTAAGGCGTCATTTAATGCTGAGTGTGATGGAATAGCAGGTATTCAAGAATTATCTGGGTACACAACTCAGCTATTTTATTCAACGGATGAAGCAAAAGAGGGCAGAGATGCCTTCCTTGAGAAACGGCCACCTGATTTTTCTGATTACGGATGGACGCCTTAATAGCTTCTTACTCTTTAAAAAGCACTTTTTATAATAAATAATCTAATGAGAATTCTTCTTGCTGCTGCTGAATGCGCTCCAATGATCAAAGTTGGAGGCATGGGAGATGTAGTTGGTTCATTACCACCCTCATTGATAAAACTTGGTCACGATGTAAGAGTTATAATCCCTGGCTATGGCAAATTATGGAATCTACTAGAAGTATCAAGCGAACCAGTATTTAGAGCAAATACTATGGGAAATGATTTCTCTGTGTATGAAGCAAAACATCCAATACATAATTACGTAATATACCTAGTTGGACATCCAACTTTTGATTCGGGCCAAATATATGGAGGAGAAGATGAAGACTGGCGATTTACATTTTTTGCTAGTGCTACTGCTGAATTTTCCTGGAATTGTTGGAAGCCCCAAGTTCTACATTGCCATGATTGGCACACGGGTATGATTCCAGTATGGATGCATCAAGATCCTGAAGTAAGTACTGTTTTTACGATACATAATTTAAAATATCAAGGACCATGGAGATGGAAGCTTGAAAAAATGACCTGGTGTCCATGGTATATGCATGGAGACCATACAATGGCTGCTGCAATGTTGTATGCAGATAGAGTTAATGCAGTTTCTCCAACATATGCTGATGAGATAAAAACTCATGAGTATGGAGAAAGTCTTGAGGGATTATTGAATTATATTTCTGGGAAATTAAGAGGTATCCTCAACGGGATTGATCTAAATGAATGGGATCCTGATAAAGATAAAGTGTTGCCTGCACAATTTAATATTAAAAATTTAGAAAGTAGATCAGAAAATAAGATTATTCTTCAGAAAGAAATGGGACTTGAGGTCAATAGTAAAAAATATCTTTTAGGTATGGTAAGTAGGCTAGTGGACCAAAAAGGTGTTGATTTAGTTTTGCAAGTTTCCCGAAGATTACTCGCATATACAGATTCTCAAATTGCAATTTTAGGAACAGGTGATAGATCTTTAGAATCTGGATTATGGCAATTAGCCTTAGATTATCCTGGAAGATTTTCAGTGTTTCTTACTTATGATGATTCTTTATCAAGGCTTATATATGGAGGGTCTGATGCATTCTTAATGCCAAGCCGATTTGAACCCTGCGGTATCAGTCAATTACTTGCTATGAGATATGGATCAATTCCAATAGTAAGAAGAGTTGGAGGCTTGGTTGATACTGTTTTGCCTCATGATCCAGAAAATAATAGTGGTACAGGTTTTTGTTTTGATCGATTTGAACCGATTGACTTTTATACTGCTCTAGTAAGATCGTGGGAGGCATTTAGGCATAAAGATAGTTGGAAATCATTACAACTCAGAGCGATGAGTCAAGAATTTAGTTGGCAGAGATCGGCATTAGAATATGAATCGATGTATAAAGATGTATGTGGCATAAAGGCGCCATCCCCGGATATTGCTGAAGTTGAAAAGTTTTCTTATGGGCAATCTGCTGATCCTTCTCTTAAAAAAATGTGATCTAAGTTTTAATGGATTTTTCTGTACATGATGTTAATAAGATTTTAGGTAATATAAAAAATTGGGATAATCTTACAAATCAATTTCAAAGTTTTAAAAAAATTAGTATAGATAGTCGTACAATATTAAGTTGCGAACTTTTTATTGCTATAAAAGGTACAAATTTTGATGGACATAATTTTCTTAGTGAGGTTATAAAAAAAGGAGGAAAAGCTGTTGTAATTAAAGATGGGATGCAAAATTTATTACCTAATAAGTTCCCTTTTTGGACCGTTCCGGATACTTTAGAGGCTTTTCAGAAATTAGCATTATTTAAAAGAAGAAAATTAAATATACCTGTTGTAGGAATTACAGGATCAGTTGGTAAAACAACTACAAAAGAAATGATGGGAGAGGTTTTAAAGCAATTAGGGAAAATCAAATTAAGTCAGTTAAATTTTAATAATGAAATTGGGGTAGGACTCACCATACTTGATTCTGACTTGAAAGATAAAACTTTAGTACTTGAGATGGGGATGAGAGGCCTTGGGCAGATTGAAAATTTGTCCAAATTTTCTGAACCTGATATCGCAGTTATTACAAATATTGGAAGCTCTCATATTGGAATACTAGGCTCAAAAGAAAATATCACTAATGCAAAATGCGAAATAACTAAACATTTAAACCCGAAGGGCGTTGTAATTATTCCTGCAAATGATTTGCTTTTAGAGGAAACTTTAAAAAAAAATTGGAATGGAAGAATTATTAAAGTAGAACTAATAGATAGAAATCAAAAAGCTCAGAGTATTAAAAAAAGTAATTTACAAGGATTTTTTAATAGATCTAATAATTCTGTAATGATAGAAGGTAAAATCTTTGAAATATCTTTTCAAGGTTTTCACAATGCATTTAATTTTTTATTTGTGTATGCGGTTGCAAAAGAGTTCGGAATAGAATTCAAAAATACTAACAAATTTAATTTTGTCAGTTTAAACGGAAGGAATAAAATCCTGAAATCAAACAAGACAACTATATATGATGAAACCTATAACGCTTCTCCAGAATCAGTAAAAGCATGTATTGATAATTTATTAGATAATCCAAATAATCATTTTTTAATTTTTGGTAGTATGCAGGAATTAGGTAATAAAAGTAAAAAATACCATAAGTATCTTTTTGACTTTATAAATAGATCAGACATAAAAAAATGTATTTTTATTTGTGATAAAAATGAAGAAATCTATTATGAAGATTATTTAAAAAAGAGTACTAAATTTTTATTCCTTAATGAGATAAACAAAGTTGGTGAAACTATAAATAAATATACAAAAAAGGGCGATTTCATCCTTATTAAAGGTAGCCGTTGTTGGAAGCTTGAAAAAGTTATTAAATCAATTGATTAATTTTAGGATTTGTTTTTTTTCCAATTTTCAATATTTACTTGTTTGCTTCTCGCAATAGCTAAGGAATTATTTTGAGAATCTTTAGTAATTACTGAGCCTGCTCCAGTAGTTACTGAGTCACCAAGATTAATAGGGGCTATTAAAACTGTATTGGCTCCAATACTGGAGTTTTTACCAATATTAGTTTGATATTTTTTGGTGCCATCAAAATTTGCTGTAATAGTTCCTGCTCCTATATTGGTATATTTGCCAACTTTAGAATCTCCAATATAACTAAGATGATTAACCTTAACTTCCTCATCTAGTTTGCTATTTTTTATCTCAACAAAATTACCAATTTTACTGTGAGAAGAAATTTTACAATTTGGTCTTATATGACTGTAAGGACCAATTTTTACATGGTCAATTATTTTGGAATTAAAAATCGTTGAATTTATAATTTCGCAATTATCATGGATTATTGTATCTTTTATAAAAGAATTTGGGCCAATTTTACAGTTATTAGAAATTTTAGAATTTCCTCTTATATGAGTATTTGCTTCGATTATTACATCGAGACCTATTATTGACTCTTCACTTATTGTGCAACTCGCTGGATTGATAATAGTTACTCCTCCAAGCATATGTTTCTTTTTAATTAAGGTTTGAATAGTTTCTTCGCATTCTGATAATTGAACTCTATTATTAATTCCTTGAAGTTCTCCAGTGTCTTCAACTTCAAAGCTATAGGAATTCTTTAGTAAAGTAATAGTGTCAGTTAAATAGATTTCTTTTTGTTTATTGTTACTTTTTAAATTATTAATTATCTTTGATAAACTTTTCCAACTAAAGCAGTAAATTCCCGCATTCGTCAATAAATTAGAACGTTCATGTTTATTGCAATCTTTTTCTTCGACTATCCTTTCAATTAAATGATTTTCAGTAAATACTCTTCCATAGCCATGAGGATTTTTTTTTCTAGAAGTTATTAAGGAAACATCTGCTATTTTTGAGTCATGATACTTTATAAGGTCTTTCAAAGTTTCGGCTTTGATAAGTGGCACATCCCCATTTAGAACCAACAATTTACCGTCATGTTTTTTAACTTGCTGAGAGAGAACCTGAATAGCATGCCCTGTTCCTTTTTGCGGATTTTGAACAATAAAGTGAATGTTTTTATTTTTAAGTACCGAATCTTCAACCTCCTTTGATTTGTGACCTACGATGATAAATATTTTATCTGGTTTTAATTCATTACAAGAATTGATAACTCTTTGAAGGAGAGTTTTACCAGATAATTTATGTAAGACTTTAGGAAGTGTGCTCGCCATCCTAGTACCCTTACCTGCAGCTAATATCGCAACAGTTAGCATATTTATTATGATATTTTATCTAAATTTTACTGTTTAAGTTCTATTTCGTCATGCCCCATTTGTCTCTCCATTTTTTTGAAGTCTCTAGATTAGATAAGAATTGCTCTTGAACTCTTTTTTGGATGATATCTTTTTTATTTAAACTTAAAGTAGGATCACGATATGGGATACTTGCTTTAGTCAATAAATGTTCCTCTTCCATCGAAGATAAATTTTTAAAATATAAATTATTTTGTATAGCTTTTTTGTCAATAATTTTTACCGCAATTGTCCCGTTACTCCATAGATTTTTAGAGACTAAGTTTGGCTTAATATTAAAAATGTTCAAACCAAAATCTTTTAATGTCCTTCTTATCGCAGCTGAACATGAGTAGGTTATTAAATATCCTTGAGGATTAAGTTTTTGAGTCACTTTTGATAGAAATTCAACTGACCAAACTTGAGGACATTTTTGAGGCGAAAACCCATCTAAATAAATTAAATCGAATTTAATATTTGCAGGAATATTTTTTATTTTTTCTCTGGCATCGCCCCATAAAATATCACATACAAAAGATTGATCTTTATATTTAGAATTCTTTGATAATTCTTTAAATATTTTTAAAACTTTTGGATGCCATAACTTTTGAAATGATTTATTTCCTAAAGAATACTTCAGAGGCTTTTTGTCAATCTCTAAAGCGTACCAATTTATAAAAGAATTTTGTCTAATAAGGCTATTGAATAATGAAGCTGAATTGTATCCTAGACCGAAGCAGATATCTAAAACGTTCAGAGACCTATTGTTAAATCTTTTTAAATCAGATGGATTTATGAATTTAATTTCAGTCTCTTTTAAAGCCCCTTCTAGACTATGAAAATTCTCTTTAAAAATATGACTCCTTAGTGTAACGCTCCCATCTTTAGTTAAAACCTCTTTTAATTCAGACAAGAATTCTCTCGGATCAGTTAATTAGTTTGTCTAGATCTCCCCAAAAAGTTGGATAGGAAACTCTAGAAGCATCTGCTCTTGCAATTTTTGAGGAGCCTTTAGCTAAAAGTGAAGCTATAGCAAGGCTCATTGATACCCGATGATCAGTTTCACTATCAACTTCAGCAGAATGAAACTTAGAATCACCATCAATTATTAAACCATCTTCCTTTTCTATAATATTTGCACCAAATTTTTCTAATTGGGTTGCCATAACTTTTAATCTGTCTGTTTCTTTAACTCTTAATTCTTTTGCATCTTTAATTTCTGAAACTCCACCACAAAAACAAGCTGCTACTGTAAGGATTGGAATTTCATCTATAAGTTTTGGAAGAATATCTCCTTCTACTTTAAAAGGTTTTAAATTACTTACATATTTTACATTTATAGAACCTATGGGTTCTCCTGCAATTGTAGATTTGTCTAAAATTTTGTAGTTGCATCCCATTTCATCCATTACATTCAATATTCCTGTTCTCGTTGGATTTAGCCCTACATTTTTAATAACAATATCAGATTCTGGCACTATTGATGCGGCAATCATCCAGAAAGCTGCAGAGCTAATGTCTCCTGGAATCAATATATTTTGACCTGTCAAATTATTACCTGATTTTATTACTATATTTCTTCCTAATTCTCCTCTTATATTTATGTCGGCCCCAAATGCTTTAAGCATTCTTTCAGTATGATCTCTCGAGGATGCAGGTTCAATAACTGAAGTAGTTCCAGAGGCACTTAACCCTGCTAATAATATCGCAGATTTAACTTGAGCACTTGCTACTGGAGTTCCAATTACACAACCTTTTAGTCTATTCCCAGTAATAGAAATAGGAGCTTTTGACCCATTTTCTCTGCCGTGAATTTTGCCTCCCATAAGTGATAATGGCTTACTGACTCTTCCCATTGGTCTTTCATTAAGAGATTTGTCCCCAGTCAAGATAAAATTACTACCTTCTTGTCCCGCCAAAAGACCCATTAATAACCTCATTGTGGTGCCTGAATTTCCGCAATCAAGAATTTCTTCAGGTTCTTTAAAACCATCAATACCTAAACCTTTTATGGTAAATGGTTGATTCTTTTTTATTTCAGGAATATTTACACCCAATTTTCTAAGACAATCTGCTGTTGAAAGCGGGTCTTCAGAATATAAAAATCCTTCTATGTTTGTTTCACCTTCTGCAATACTTCCTATTATCAAAGATCTATGCGAGATTGACTTATCTCCAGGTACTTTTATTGTTCCTTGTAAACTTCCTCCACCTTTAACGGTGCGGACATGATTAGTATTCAAATTAATAAGTTGGTTTAATTTCTATAGATTTTTTCATAGGTACATAATATCAATAAGTTTGTTTTTAAAAAAAAATATTAAAAGTTAAGTAACTGTTTTCTATAATAGTAAGAGAATTGGAACTTATTATTAATCTTTCTTATTACCATGTCGCAGATGATGTTCCAGAAACAGATTCTGATATTGCTGTTGTTATTGATGTTTTAAGAGCAACAACAACAATCTCTTGGGCATTGAAAAACGGGGCAGATTCAATTCAAGTTTTTTCTGATTTAGATTTATTAAAGGATACTGCTAAAAAGTGGGACGGTAATAAAAGACTAATGCTTGCAGAAAGAGGTGGTAAAACGATTGATGGTTTTGATTTAGGTAACTCCCCAATATCTGTAACCAAAGAGACAGTTCAAGGTAAAAGACTATTTATGAGTACAACAAATGGTACTAAATCACTAAAAAAAGTTCAAAATGTAGAATTTTTGTTTGCAATGTCTCTTCCAAATAGAAAAGCAGTGGCTAAAAGGATAATTTCTTTAAATAAGAAAAACGTTCTTATATTAGGTAGTGGATGGGAAGGTTCTTATTCTCTAGAGGATTCTTTAGCAGCAGGTGCGCTCGCCTCATATATAAAAGAAAACTCTAACTGTGATGTAAATATATCTAATGATGAATTGCAAGCTTCATTAGCACTTTGGAATGTTTGGAAGAATGATATCCTAAGATGTTTAAGGACAGCAACTCACGGAAAAAGATTAACAACTCTTGGTGATTATGAAGATGATTTTAAATGTTGTTCTGAACTTGATTGTTTAGATATTGTTCCTACTCAAGTTGAAAGAGGTGTAATTCGTGCCTCATAATTCGCGAATTTATTTTTTAGGAGTGAGACCTTGACTGATTTTTTAGTTGCCGCCTTACAAATTAGGAGTACTGCTAATGTTGAAGCAAATTTTGCTGAGGCTGAGGAGCAGATTGAATTAGCCTCTAGAAGAGGTTCAGAACTAATAGGCTTACCAGAGAATTTTGCATTCTTGGGTGAAGATAATGAAAAACTTAGAATGGCTTCTGAATTATCAACAAAGTGTACTAATTTTCTAAAAACGATGTCTCAGAGATATCAAGTTTTTCTCTTAGGAGGAGGTTATCCCGTCCCCGCTGGAGATAATCTTCATACTTTCAATAGATCAGCTCTTTTTGGGAAAGATGGTCAGGTTCTAGCAAAATATGACAAAATTCATCTTTTTGATGTTGACTTGCCTGATGGTAATTTGTACAAAGAATCATCAACTATTTTGTCTGGGGAGGAACATCCTCCAGTTATTGATGTTCCAGGCCTTTGCAAGATAGGGTTATCTATTTGTTACGATGTTAGATTTCCTGAACTTTACAGGCATCTTTCTTCGAAAGGTGCTGAACTTATAATGATTCCTGCCGCATTTACAGCTTTTACTGGAAAAGATCATTGGCAAATTTTACTTCAAGCAAGAGCGATAGAAAATACAGCTTATGTAGTAGCACCTGCTCAAACAGGTATTCACTATGGGAGAAGACAAAGTCATGGGCATGCCATGGTTATAGACCCTTGGGGGACTGTTTTGTCTGATGCAGGAAAAACACAAGGAGCAGCAATTGCCCCTGCAGATAAAGAGAGAGTGAAAAAGATAAGAGAGCAGATGCCAAGCTTAAAACATAGAAAAACTAAAATGTTCGCAAAATGATGCCAAAGTTTTTTTTTAATAAACTTTTTCGTTGCTTATCAATTTTCTTACTTTTAAATTCAAGTATTTCCCCAGCAAAATCATCTAGTGCACTAGCTGCTTGGATCTTGAATTCTAATGGGATTTTAGAATTCAGAACTAAATCAAATTCAAAATTAAAGGCCTACTTTCAAAAAGGAGGGAATGTTTTTGGGGATAGATTTTGGATAGATTTCCCTGGAGAACTGAAAACTCCAAGAACTATAGAAGGAAATGGTCCTATAAAAGAAATTAGATTAGGTAAACCTAATAAAGGTAAAACCAGATTAGTTATCGAATTTTCGGAAAGTAATAATTTAAAACCTCTTAATTGGAGGTTAGTTGCTATTGATAAAAATAGATGGAAAATTAAATTATTTTCTTTACCAAGAAAATCTTTTCAGACAATAGGTGAAGGTCTTGTCGGTAAATCATCTAACAATCCTAAGGCTAATCAAAAGCTAATTCACTCAAGGAGAGAAAATTATAAGTTTTTGCAATTGCCGGATATCAAGCGTAATAAGTTTTATGTTGTTATTGACCCTGGACATGGGGGGCCAGATCGAGGAGCGATCGGGATAGGAGGGCTAAGAGAAACAGATGTGGTACTTGATGTTTCTAAACGAGTAAAAAAATTATTATCCGAGAAAGGGGTGATGGTTAAATTAACTAGAAATAATGAAATTGATTTAGATTTACCTCCAAGAGTCTCAATAGCTAATAAAACTGATGCTGATATTTTTGTAAGTATTCATGCGAATGCTTCAAGAGGTAAAAGAAGAGATATTAACGGTTTAGAAACTTTTTATTACTCCGGATGGAGAGGACGACTATTGGCAAAAAAAATTCAAAAACAAATACTTAAAGTTTCTCCTGGAAGTCCAGATAGAGGAGTGAGACAAGGTAGATATTTCGTTATTAAAAATACCAGAATGCCAGCAGTACTTGTAGAAATAGGATTTCTAACAGGAAGGTTAGATGCTAGAAGACTAGAAAAATCTATCCATCGTGAAAGAATAGCTTATGCAATCACAAAGGGTATTCTTGAATATCTTTCTAGGATATAGTGAAACTTAAAATAGGAATATTTGACAGTGGTATAGGAGGATTTACGATCCTTGGTTCTTTAATAAAAACCCGTGAGGATATCGAGGTTTTTTATTTGGCAGATACAAAGAGGGTTCCTTATGGAAATAAAAATATTGGACAAATAAGATACATCGCAAAGGAGATTTGTAATTGGTTTAAGGATAAAAATTTGGATGCATTACTAATAGCTTGTAATACTACAAATGCTTGTGCCTTAGATATTTTAGAAAATAACTTACAAATCCCTTGTTTTGATCTAATTAATTCAGTTTCAGAAATAGTAACTAAAAAATATATTGGTGTTTTGGCAACTCCTGCAACTATTAAAACATCATATTATAAAAAAATAATTGAATCAAAGAGAGAAAATGTAAAAGTATTCCAACAAGCATGTCCTGAATTTGTTAGAGAAATAGAAAAAACAAACTTAGACTTAAATAAATTAAATTATCTATCCGATTTATATATTAATCCTTTATTAAGAGAAAATATTGAAGAGATAATACTGGGATGTAGTCATTATCCTTTAATTTATGACGTTTTAAAAAGTAAAATGCATGCAAATATTAGAATTATTGATCCCTCAGTTGCTTTAGTAAATAACTTTAATAATTCATTTTTGATTCCAAAAAGTTCTTGTTATGAGAGTACTTCCAACGATAATATTAAATTTTTTGTCACCCAAAACAGTGAAGATTTTTCTAAAAAAGTAAAATATTGGTTGGAAATTAATAAAGAAATTAAGTTGGTTAACCTCCGAAGCAATGATTGATTCTTTAGTATATGTAGGAGGTCAAATATGAATACAGTAACAGAACTTCTACAACCAGTTGAAAATGATCTTGATGATCTTATTTTCGAACTGAAAAATTTAATCGGTGCTGGTCATCCAATTCTTCAAGCAGCCGCTGAACATTTATTTAGTGCCGGAGGAAAAAGGTTAAGACCTGGGATAGTTTTATTGATTTCAAAAGCTATTTCTCAGGACTTTACTTTGACAACCAAACATAAAAGACTTGCAGAGATTACTGAAATGATTCATACAGCATCATTAGTTCATGACGATGTTGTAGATGAAGCATCCACAAGAAGAGGTGTTGATACTGTTCATAGTAGGTTTAATACGAGAGTTGCTGTACTAGCTGGGGATTTTTTATTTGCTCAAGCAAGTTGGCATCTAGCAAACTTAGATAATGTAAAAGTAGTTAAACTTCTTAGTAGAGTAATAATGGACTTAGCAGAAGGTGAAATAAAACAAAATCTAAATAGATTCGATTCGGCACAAACTTTTTCTAAATATATTAATAAAAGCTATTGTAAAACAGCTTCTCTGATTGCAAATAGTACAAAGGCAGCTGGAGTTCTATGTAATTTAGAAGTTGAACAATTGAATCACTTATACGAATTTGGAAAGAATATCGGATTAGCTTTTCAGGTTGTCGATGATATCCTTGATTTCACCGGTAACGATAAACAATTGGGTAAACCAGCTGTAAGTGATCTTGCAAGTGGTTATCTAACTGCTCCTGTTTTATATGCTTTAGAAGAAAATGAAAATTTGTCTGTTCTGATAAATAGAGAACTTGTAGAAAAGGAAGATTTAGATAATGCTTTGAATATTGTTATGAACTCGCAAGCAATAAAACGTTCTAGAAAATTAGCTGAAGATTTTGCTCTCCAATCAAAAGAAGCATTGTTATGGCTTCCTGACTCAGAATATAAGAGGGCTTTGTTATCTTTACCCGAATTTGTGCTCAGTCGTCTTTACTAGATTTATCAAAAAATAAATTTTTGTAGTTAAAAATACATAATAATTTTTTGAAAATTATAATTAACTTGAATAAATAAATTTTGACTAGATTCATCTAATGACATTAGATAAGAAACATTCCATCAATAATATTCTTGAAGAAAATAGACTCTTCCCCCCTTCAAAAGAATTCTCAGATAAATCAAATATAAAAAATTTTGAGGAATTACAAAGTTTAAAAAAACAATCTTTAGAGAACCCAACAAAATTCTGGGAATCTTTTGCAAATTCGGAAATTGATTGGTTCGAACCATTTCAGACTGTTTTAGACCGAGAAAATGCTCCCTTTTTTAAATGGTTTAAGGAAGGTAAGTTGAATATCACTTATAACTGCTTAGATAGACATATCAAAAACGGAATTGGGAATAAAACAGCGCTTGTATGGGAAGGCGAGCCAGGAGATAACAAGAAATATACGTATCAAGAACTTCTCAAAGAAGTATGCAAAGCTTCAAATGCTTTGAAATCTTTGGGAATAAAAAAAGGTGATTTGGTCTGTATTTATATGCCAATGATTCCTGAGGCGATGGTTGCCATGCTCGCTTGCGCAAGAATTGGAGCACCTCATTCCGTAGTTTTTGGAGGCTTCTCCTCTGAGTCGTTAAAAGATAGGTTGATTGATGGAAATGCTAGATTTGTTATAACGGCAGATGGTGGGTTTAGAAAAGATAAGGTAATTGAGCTTAAGAAAGCTGTTGATGCGGCAATTGAAAGTGGGGCAAATAAGATTGTTGAAAAAGTTATTGTTGTTCAAAGAACTAAAAAAGATATTTCGATGGTAAACAATAGGGATTTTTGGTGGGACGAATTATTAAAAGATCAAAAAGATTGGTGCGAACCTGAAATTATGAATAGTGAAGATAGATTATTTGTCTTATATACTTCAGGATCCACTGGTAAACCAAAGGGTGTTGTTCATACTACTGCTGGTTATAATCTATGGTCTCACCTAACATTCAAGTGGATTTTTGATATAAAAGATGATGATGTCTATTGGTGTACAGCAGATGTTGGGTGGATTACTGGTCATAGTTATATAATCTATGGACCTTTATCCAATGGAGCAACAACTCTTATGTTTGAAGGTGTTCCAAGGTCATCTAACTTAGGGGCTTTTTGGGAAATTATTCAAAAATACAAAGTTACTATTTTCTATACAGCACCAACAGCGATAAGATCATTTATGAAATCTGGACGCGAAATCCCTGACCAATACGATTTAAGATCTTTGAGACTTTTGGGAACAGTTGGCGAGCCAATTAATCCTGAAGCATGGATGTGGTATCGAGAGGTAATAGGGGATAATAAGTGTCCAATAGTAGATACATGGTGGCAAACTGAAACTGGTGGTGTGATGATAAGTCCCTTACCAGGAGCCGTTGCTACAAAGCCAGGTTCCGCAACATTATCTTTGCCTGGAATCGAGGTTGAAGTTGTAGATAAAAATGGAGAAAAGGTGTTGAAAAATGAGGGTGGATATTTGATTGTTAAAAAACCTTGGCCTGGAATGATGCGTACAATTCATGAAAACTCCCAAAGATATTTAGACAGTTATTGGGAATACATTTCTTTTAAAGGTGAAAAAAATGTTTATTTCGCTGGAGATGGGGCTCGGATTGATAATGATGGATATATTTGGATCATGGGAAGAGTAGATGATGTTATAAGTGTTTCTGGGCATCGTTTGGGAACTATGGAAATAGAGTCCGCATTAGTAAGTCATAAATCAGTTGCTGAAGCTGCTGTAGTCGGAAGAAAAGATGATTTGAAAGGTGAGGCTATTATTGCATTTATATCTTTAGAAAAAGATATAAATAGTTCTCCAGAATTAGTTGAGGAGTTAAAGAAACATGTAGTTAATGAAATTGGAATTATTGCTAAACCAGAAAAAATAATAATTTCAGATTCTCTTCCAAAAACTCGTAGTGGAAAAATAATGAGAAGAATTTTGAGATCTTTGGCAGAAGGCGAAAAAATAAGTGGAGATATTAGTACCCTTGAAGATAGTTCTGTTTTAGAAAAATTAAAGGAAATATCTTAAATTGATTTATCAATTAAATCAGATATTTGTTTGATTGTATTTCTTTTAAAATCATCATCAGCCCAATCACCTAAAAAATTTTCTCTTAGTCCTGCGCTAGCGATAATAGTATGAGTTCCCTTAAGCTTTATTCCTTTGGAGTTATCTTCTTTTCTTCCTCTAAGACAAGAAAGTAATTTATCTGTTTGATCTAATTCATCTGAGTTAAATTTTATTAGAAAATTATTTTTTTGATAATAAGTTTTTTTGATTATTCCAAAAGTTCTTTCTGGGCTTGGGCTAAATTCACTAGTGAATTCTAATTTTTGAGAAATCTTTTTTAAAAATGGTATGGATTTGTTAGCACTAAAGTTATTAAAACTTATTGATATGAATTTTTCGCAATTCCTACCTCCATCTGGAGAAATTAAGTGAAGTTTACAACCAAGGCTATGTCCAATTCTTATTGAAGGAATTGATGTTCCTATTCTTTTTGATAAGGATCTTTGACAACTTTTAAAATCTTTCCATGCTCTTATTGCCAGTTCTTGATGATCAAACTGAGGCGTGTATTTGTATGCATGCACTGCATAGTTTTTATCTATTAAGCTTTTTATAAATCTTTTGTAAGCTAAATCTGGTTTAGAGGCTAAATAACTACCTCCAATAAATTCTATGATTTTTTTTGGATTTGAAGGCCAATAACAGTAATTATTAAATTGATATTTTGTAAAAGTCATTTAATATTTTATATTCAAACAATTAGGTTGATTTCTAATAAGATTTAGTTTTTTTACGTTGATTGTTTAATTATTATTAATTTAAAAGAAAATAATATCAAATGCGTCAAAATATAATAGATATTTTTTGATAATTGGAACTACCAAACAAAAAAAAGATTAATCAATTGGATTTTCTTAATAATGAAATCAAAAATAATGATAATGAGAAACCAAATTTTTTAAATAAATCAATCTTAAGCTCTAAAAATAATAATCAAAATCAATTAATAGAAAACATTTTAATTCTTGATACTGAGACAACTGGCTTAGATGAAAATAAAGATGAAATTATTGAGGTAGGTTGCATTTTATTTAATGTAAATTCTAAATCTGTCCTCTCTCAGGTCTCGTTCTTATTCCCAGTAAGTTCAAATGAAGCTGAACATGTTAATGGGATATCTGCAGAAGTTACTAATATTAAACAACCTTGGGAGGACGGCTTGAATTTCTTTTTAAAACTTGTGGATTGTTCAGATTTAATAGTTGCTCATAATGTTGAATTTGACAAAAAATGGTTTGGAAAGGGTAGATTGCCCAAGCTCGAAAAAAAATGGATTTGTAGTTTAGAGGATATTAATTGGTCATTTCAAAAAAACTTAAAAAATAGACCATCAGTTACTGATCTTGCACTTTCTTTTTCAATACCAGTTTGGAGCTTACATCGAGCATTATCAGATTGCTTCTATATTTCGGAGGTATTCAAAAAATGTGAGAATTTAGAAGAACTACTTAGTAAAGCGACTGAACCAAGATTTTTATATAAAGCATTGGTGAGTTATGAAGACAGATCATTAGCAAAGAAGGCAGGATTCCTATGGAATAATCCTAAGCAAGGTGCTTGGGCTAAAAAATTAACAGTCGAAGAGGCAAATAGTCTTGATTTTAAAGTGCAGATATTGGATTAATATTTCAGCTTTTTAAACTTGAAAAATCTTTAGTGCATTTTACAGGGCATCCATTTTTTACCCATTTTATGCGCGCCGATACATCCATATTCTGACGCTGCTTTTTCAGCTTCCTCTTTTGTTTTATAAAGGAAAGGCATCATGGTCTCTTTTTTGATTTTTGAAGCCTTCTCAGTGGGAATGTGAATATCATGACTATGTGATTTAGGAGAATATTCCCATAATCCCATAGTGGTTATTCCAGCAGAAATTATTCCCATACCAACTACTGATAAATTTACTATTCCCATAGCAACAGCCCCAAAAGAAAAAACACCCATTGGCACTACCCCAATACTAATAACACCCATTGGTACTATTCCAATAGAAACGATACCTAAGGGAGCAATTCCGAAGGCAAATTTTTTTGGTTTTGTTCCACAATGCTGACTCTCTTCCTTATTAGTTATTCCCAATATTTTGTATGAATGTTAGATTAAATTATGACATAAAGAATTTCAGCAAAATTTAATTTCAATTTAAATTAAAAAATTTTGAATTATTAATTAGAACTTTGAATAACTTTAAAAATCTTAGAGGAACTGTTGATCTTTTACCTGATCATTTAATAAAGTGGCAAAATGTCGAGAAAATAATAATAGAACAACTTTTTAGGTCTTCTATCAAGGAAATTAGGACTCCAATACTAGAAATGACTGAATTATTTATGCGTGGTATTGGTGAAGGGACCGATGTTGTTAGCAAAGAGATGTATACATTTTTAGATAGAGGTGAAAGGTCTTGTACATTAAGACCAGAAGGTACTGCCTCAGTCGCAAGAGCATTAATACAACATGGAATATCAACTAAACCTTCTCAGAAACTTTGGTACATGGGACCTATGTTTAGATATGAGAGACCTCAAGCAGGAAGACAAAGGCAATTTCATCAGTTAGGAGTTGAATTTATCGGTTATGAGTCTGTAAGTAGTGATATTGAAATTATTACTTTGGCTTGGGATATTTTGGAGAAATTAGGAATAAAAGAACTTAATCTTGAAATTAATACTTTAGGGGATCATATTGATAGATCAAATTTTCAAAAGGCATTTTTAAAATGGTTAGAGGTTAATAAAAACTCTTTAGATTTCGATTCTCAAAGGAGAATAGATAAGAACCCTTTGAGAATTTTAGATACTAAGGATGTTAAAACAAAACAAATTCTTAAAGGTGCTCCCAGATTATTTGACTTTTTGTCTGAAAAAAGTCTCGAGAGATATTTAATTATTAAAGAAAAATTAAAGCTTCTAAAAATACCGTTTATCGAAAATTCCAATTTAGTAAGAGGTTTAGACTATTACACACATACTGCTTTTGAAATTACCAGCGGAGCATTAGGTTCTCAAGCTACAGTGTGCGGAGGAGGAAGATACGATAGTTTGATTAGTCAAATGGGGGGGGCAGAAACCCCAGCAATTGGATTTGCAATTGGATTAGAAAGACTAATACTATTGTGTGGTAACGAGCTTGAAGAAACTAGAGAAACAGATGTTTATATTGTGAATAAAGGTACTCATGCTGAAATATTGGCAATGGAATTATCCAGAAAACTAAGAAATTATGATTTGATAATAGAATTAGATCTTAGTGGAGCATCGTTTTCAAAGCAATTTAAAAAAGCTAATAAATTAAAATCAAAAAGTATTATTGTAATTGGAGATGATGAAGCAGAAAAAAATGTATTTGTTATTAGGCTCTTTAACAATGATAATTCAGAAAATAAAGAAGAAACTATATTAATTGAAGATAATTTAAAATTAGAAAAGTGGGTAAAAAGTAATTTAATTTTGGATAGAAACCTTTAGAATATTGAAAATCATTTTATTAGTCGCTTTATTAATTATGTTTTCATTTATATTTTTAAAATTTTATAAATATAAAAAAGCTTTTAAAAAAGATAAAAAAATTAAATTTAATAAAAGTAATCTCCACAACTGGATGAATTTGACAAAAAAAGAAAGATTTGATTTATCAAAAAATGAATCTAATTCATACTTAAAAAAAAGGAAAACTTTATTAGAAGAAATTAGAAAAGAATATAAAAGTATTTCTAATAATGATCAAAAAAATTTATAAGTTTTTTAATATTCGTGGAAAATTATTGGACTTCTAATAAATCTATTAATGGATTAAGACATTTTGTTTTAGTAAATAAAATTAATGAGCAAGATCAAATTAATTTTTTGATGGTTTCAGTTGTTGATGTAGAAATAAGTTTAAAAATCTCAAATGAGGAATTATTAAATAGTGGGGATTGGAATGAAGGATGGCTAAATCTTCCTAAAAGTGAAGCGATCACTAAAGATTATTCAGATTACAAATTAAGTAATAATTCAATAGAAGGCATTGAAAAAATCTTTGTTAGAAATGATTCTTTATTCAATATCACTTAATTTGAAATAAAAAAAGTCAAAAATATCCATAAAAACTATATTCTTAATAATCAAATAATTTTTTAAAACTTTTCTCCCCTTTCAAAGTAATAAAATTAACGTTATTAAGGATTAATAATATTTAATTAATCAATGTTAGGAAATATATGGCACTCATCTAATTATGCTGCTGAAAATTTAGGCATAACTGAAATAAAACTTTCCTATCTAAGAGAGAATGGTTTTTTAAAACCTGGAATACATTGGAGAAGCTCTCCTCATGGGCAAAAAAAACCTTGGAATCCAGAGGCTCTTTACAATTCATTATTGTGTAAAAAAATAATTGATAAATATTATTCTGAAGATAAACATGACCAATATGCAGCTTGATTTATAAAGAATCTAAGACTCCACCAGATTTAAAAATTGTTTCTAAGCAAGTTTACTAATTAACCAAATTCTCGTTCTCAACGTCAATCAAAGTGGTTTGAAGAATTGGATATAAATTAATCATATTTATGTATTGATCTGATTTGCGATAGGACTTTGCAGCTTTTTTGTAATGCCCCTCTGATTTCATTTCTAGTGAAATTTTTCTATTATTTCTTTGGGAAGTTGTCATGAGTATCGTTAACTTATCCCTTTTTTAGTAATTGTTAGATCATGGGTCAATAATTTATTTGTTTTTATTACACAAAAAATTGTTTATGTCAGCAAAAAAAGATTTATAAAAATTTGAACTTATTTCAAATTGCAATAAAAATTTGGCTTAATTAATTAATTTTTCGATTAAAACTATGTTCTTCGCACATGGAAATCCTATTGAAATTCGCTTTCCTACAAGTCCCTAGAATTAATAACCTTTACAATTTTGTTATTAATTCATCCGTTTGATGAAATATAAAGTATTCTCAATACGTTTAAGCTAATCAATTCCTAAATGCAAACCTATGGTAATCCAGACACCACCTATGGATGGTGGGCTGGTAATTCAGGTGTAGCTAATCGCTCAGGAAAATTTATCGCTGCTCATGTCGCTCATGCAGGGTTAATTGTTTTTTGGGCCGGTGCTTTCACTCTTTTCGAACTATCAAGATTTGACCCCAGTGTCCCAATGGGTCAACAACCTCTTATTGCACTTCCTCACTTGGCCACCCTTGGAATAGGGTTTGATGCTGATGGAGTTTTAATGGGAGATACCAAACCTGTACTAGCTATAGCTATTGTTCATTTGGTTTCCTCTATGGTACTTGCAGCTGGTGGATTACTTCACTCGCTACTTCTTCCAGGAAATCTTGAAGAATCAGAAGTCGCAAAGGCAAGGAAATTCAATATTGAATGGGATAACCCAGATAAATTAACTTTCATTCTTGGACATCATTTAATTATTCTTGGATTCGCTGTAATTCTTCTTGTTGAATGGGCAAGAGTTCATGGAGTCTACGATCCAGCTATTGGTGCCGTGAGACAAGTTGAGTATGATCTAAACCTTGCTGAGATTTGGAATCATCAAACAGATTTTCTACTAATAGACGATTTAGAGGATGTTATGGGAGGTCATGCTTTCCTTGCATTTGTCTTGATTACAGGTGGTGCTTGGCACATTGCTACAAAGCAAGTTGGTGAATATACCAAATTTAAAGGTAAAGGTCTTCTATCTGCTGAAGCAGTTCTTTCATGGTCTTTAGCAGGTATTGGTTGGATGGCAATTATTGCTGCCTTCTGGAGCGCATCAAATACAACAGTTTATCCTGTAGAGTTTTTTGGTGAACCACTTGAATTGAAATTCAGTATTTCTCCATATTGGATTGATACTGTTGACCTTCCTGATGGTGTTTACACATCAAGGGCATGGTTAGCAAATGTACATTACTACTTTGGTTTCTTCTTTATTCAAGGTCATCTATGGCACGCACTAAGAGCCTTAGGATTTGACTTTAAGAGAGTTACAAATGCAATCAGTAACATTGATAGTGCTACTGTTACTCTTAAAGATTAAATTTTAGTCACTAATAAATATTAAAAGGCCTCAATTAATGAGGCCTTTTTTATTTGATAAATTTTATCTATTAAATTAGATTTAAAAAGTATTAAGTTTAAAATAGTTGAATATTTCTCTCCTACAGAATCAAAATATTTTCTCAAATTCACTTTCAATAAGCCTAATAGGATTTTTTGTAATCGGGTTTTTCTTGATTTTTGGAAGGAAATTTAAATTTGCTGTTCAATTAGAAAGATTTGGATTACCCATAGCTGTTATTTCTGGAATTGTAGGAATATCGATAGGTCCCTATGGATTAATAAATATTTTATCTAAGGAGACTACAAATGTCTGGAGTAATTTTCCTACTCCTCTCTTATCTCTAGTGTTTGCGACATTAATGATGGGAAGGCCAATTCCAAATATTAATGGTTTAATTAGACCCATTGTCAATCAGTTTTTGTTGGCTCTTTCATTGGGCTTTGGTCAATTTCTTGTAGGAGGATTAGTAGTCAAATACTTATTGTCGCCCTCTATGGAAACAAATCCTTTAATGGGATGTTTAATAGAGGTTGGTTTTGAAGGAGGGCATGGTGCTGCAACTATTATTGGAGAAAGTTTTAATAAACTTGGATTCTCAGATGGCTTAGACTTAGGTCTTGCGATGGCTACTATGGGCCTTTTATCCTCTTCCTTATTAGGTAGTTTTTTTATTTTTGTAGGAAGAACTTTAGGAATTTCAGATACAGAGCAGATCGTTGATAAAACGGATAATGAAAATCCAAATCTGAAAATAAGCATTTTTTCAGATTTGAGAATTTTATTAATAAATCTTGGCTTTGTAGGGTTGGCAATTTCTTTTGGGGTCTTGATACTTAACCTTTTAAGGTATATTTCAAACTACTTTGGTGAATTTTCAAAAGAAGTAATCTTATCACTTCCTGTATTTCCACTTATTCTTATAGGATCACTTTTGATTAGATATATCTTAGAAAAAACCAATAATACAGAATTTATATCTAATCTTCTTCAAAGAGAAATTGGCATCTTGTCCACAGATTTATTAATTTTTACAGCAATGGCAAGTTTAGATATTGCTACTGTTCTTGATAATTGGAGATTGATTTTGGTACTTACTATTTTTGGTTTGATTTGGAATTTAATTTGTATTGCTTATTTTGCATACTTTGTATTTGAAAAATACTGGTTTGAGAGAAGTTTAATAGAATTTGGAAATTCAACTGGAGTAGTTGCATCTGGACTACTTCTTTTAAGACTCGCTGATCCAAAAAATATTTCTAAAACACTTCCGATTTTTACATCAAAGCAACTTTTTGCTCAGTTAATCTTATCAGGAGGATTTTTTACAGTATTAGCTCCATTATTGATCTCAAAAATAGGATTAGATTATTGGACAGAGATTTGTGCATTAATAACTCTTTTTACTATTTTGGTTGCATTCTTTTTTAACAAAAGGTTTTCTACAAGTTATCAATAAGAAGTTAAGTTAGTATAAAAATATATCTTTGTTGATTTATGTCCTACACGCCATATGATATTCCTCCTCAAGAAAGTAAAGAAAAATGGTTTAGGAGTCATTTGCTTGGAAGAGAAGTTGAACTAGGAGAATTATATAGTCTTGGATTTAACGAACTGGATTTAATTATGGCTGAAACTGCAGAAATTAGAAGTGATATTGAATTTAAAGAAAAAAATATTGGAAAATTTAGAACAGCAGGATATTTTTTAGAATTAGCAAGAATTATTGAAAAAAGAAAATTACTTGAAAGCTAATTAAAAGGGAAATATTCTTTCTTTGTCGATGGTTTCCATGGATCAAATTTATGCATTAATTTTTTAAAATATTGATGTTTTTCAAAATGTCCTAACCACTCTTTTATTGGATCTTCAAAATAGCTTGTTTTTTTTTGACTTTCGCAAGCAATTTTAAATTGCCTTACAAATGGCCAAACACACCAATCGGCAATTGAAGGATTATCTCCAATTAGCCATCTACTATTTGTTAGTTTTTTGTTCCATTTTTTTATGTATTTGGCAGCTTCTATGAAATGATAATCTTCTTCGCTTGCGTTAAATCTAGCAGAATATTTAAAACGGTCTAAATGATATTTAAACCCATCGTCATTTTCGGAAATGATTTCTATAATTTCTTCCTCCTTACTAATAGGAATATAAAAATTTTTTAATTTTTTCTTTTTTGATTCTGAAAGTGCCCAGATGATAATATCTAAACTTTCTTCTATGACTTCTTTATTTGTTTTTACTAGGATAGGAACTGTTTTAGTCTTTGATATATTTATAAATTCTAATGGCTTATTTTTTAAATCAACTTCTCTTATTTCTACTTTAATTTCGCAAATTAATAATGCCCATCTTGCTCTAATTGCATATGGACATCTACGAAATGAATATAAAATATCTGTTCTCATTTTGTAAAAAATTAAATTTTTTTTGAATCTTTTAGTATTATCTACATAGGACTAACCTTAATTTTACATTGCAAATGGCGGGATATGTTTACCTTATAAGAGTTGGAGATCTTTATCGAATTGGTAAGGCAGATAATCTTGATAAGAAAATTAGAAAACTCAAACCAGATGAATTACTAGCTTCGATAATGACTAAAGAGCCTGAAACACTTGAAGCGAGGTTATTAAGAAAATATAAATCCCAAAGAATCCCTGAAACCGGATATTTAAAGCTTACTAAAAGGCAGATATCTGAATGTAAAAAACAATTTGAATTAAAAGGAAATTTACCTCATACACTTGATGCTGAGGTTTCCATAACTTTATTTGCGTCCTTTTTATTATTTGGGATAAATTTTTTAATTTTGAATTATTTTAATTTTGGATTTTTAAGAAATATATCCTATTCATTTGGCCTCGCATCGATACCTATGATTATCTTGTTTCTTACAGGTAGTTTTGGAGGATATTTTTCTGAAGATTTATCTTTGTTTTCATTATTAACGAATCGAATAAAAGGTTTTTTTATAGCTATTGCGATGATCACAATGGCTTTTCTAATGTTTAGACTAAATTAAATTTCATAATTACAATTTAATGCTATTTCAAATGGAACTGACTGCATTGGTAATTTCAGGATGGTAGAACATATTTCGGCTATGTCACCTGGTTGAGTCATTTTTGACTTTTCTAAGGATGATATTTTCTCAGCCATTTTTGTATTAACCCAACTAGGACAAATAGCAGTAATTCTTATATTTTCTTCCCAACCTTTGTTCTTCATTGTTTGACAAAGACTCATTAAAGCGAATTTTGATGAGGAATATGCTGCTAAATCTCCCTTGGACCTTTTGCCGCTCATTGACACTAAAACGATAATTCTTCCATTATTTGATTGACTTAAGTGTTTCCAGGAAAGTCTGCATAAATGCCAAATGGCTAAAAAATTTATATTAAAAGTATTTAATATCTCTTCTTCATCCCCATCTTTATATAAAAAAGGAACTTTAGAAAGGACTCCAGAACAGTTTATTAAAGTATCAAAACCTCCAAATTTACTAACTGTATTTTCTACCCACTTTTTGGCGGAAAATTTATCTAATGCATTATATTTATTTAAGAGTATTTTTTCATTAGTCCAATTATTAGGATCAATAATGCTTCCTTTAACAGACTCTAAATCTCTTAGCCCAATACTAATTCTATTTCCTGCTTTTAGTTCTTTATGTGCAATATTTAGTCCAATCCCGCTACTAGCTCCGCTTATCAAAATAGTTCTCATTTTAATTTTTAATTATATATTTGGTAAAACTATCCTTAATAACATTCTTAGTTCTTTACCGTGCATAATCATTAACCCTTTTTTTACACTCCAAGGGGCCCTTATAAACATTATGCACATTGCATACACGATTTCTCTTAAGGATAATGTATCAGTTAGAAATCCATACCATTGAGTTTTAGGTAATTTAAAGAAACTACCAAAAAATTCTCTTAATAGTTTTTCATCGAATCTCATAAGTTTTTCCAAACCAAATTGGTAGATTGATTTCTTTCTTATTAATTCTTTAGGCCATAAACTCTCCCAGCCTTTTCTAGCAATATGATAAGTACTTAATTTTTTATCATTCATTGCAGTTGATATGGCTTTTGCCACTAGTGGAGCTCTCCTTAAAACATTACCAATTAGATATCCTGATGCTGGGTGAACCATTGAAGCTGCACCGCCATACCCAAGTACTTGTTGTTTAAAGTCTGGGATAGGCATATTCATGGGTAAAAACAAACCAAGTTCTTCATGTTGCATGCTAGTAATTGAGATGTTTCTGTAAGAAAGTCTTTTTTCTAACCTTTCTTTTAAATTATCCATTGTTAAAGGATTTACTAATCCAAGCGAAGTCTCTTCAAGAAAATACTTTCCATTTCCCATATCCATTGCATAAAGAAAAGTAGGTGGTTCTTTTTTTTGCTCCTCATTTAAATGATCATTACGATAATCCATTAAGACAAATTGCCCTTTTTTTAGTGGAGGCTTACTAAAACTCCCTACTATTCCATAACAAGTCTGGACTGCTAATGGTCCACATGATTTTAATTTAAGAAATACAGGATCATACCCTGTTGCATCTACAACTAATCTTGCTGAGTAAGTTTTGCCATCACTGGTTGTAACAGTACTTTTTTGTTTCTGAAAGTTTATCTTCTCTGCAAAACCCTCATGCCATTTAATGAGAGATTTATTACATTCATTTAACCAGTAACTATGTAATTTCTTCTTGTCAAATAATCCATAATCTAAAGAATGCTCAGTTGCTTTATTCTCATAGTGATGTTCTTCAGGAGAACCATGCCCAAAAAAACTAACGGTATTTTTCCACCTATATTCAAGTAAATCCTGAAGCCCAAGTTGATCTACTTCCTTTCCCCAAATACCATAAGTGTTTGGCCAAGGCTCGTCAGGACCATTAGGGGAAAGAACCTCTACCTCTAATTTTTCTTTTCCTAAAGCTGAAGCAATCGCCATCCCCGCAGGTCCTGCTCCTAAAACTAATACATCGGGCAATCTTGTGGAAGGCATTAATTATAAATTCTGAAGTTAAAAAAGTTTTTGAAAAAATAAAAAATATCTAAAACTTCATTTTTATAATTCATTCAAAAATTTTATAATGAGAATAAATTTAATAATAAGCAAGAGACTCTATAACTAGTCCTTTTGTTTTGAGTGTTTTAACAATAATTTATAAGAAATTAAAAGAAAAAAAATAATATATAATTTTCTTATTGTAAATAATTGCTTGTTTAATACATATGATAAAAGATAAAAATATCTTAATAACAGGAGGTAATTCTGGGATTGGTTTTTTTACAACAATTAACTTGTTGAAGACTCAAAATAATTTATATATTCCAATCAGATCATTATCAAGAAAAGAAGAATTTTTATTAAAACTAATAAAGTATTTTGATAAAGAATATATAGAAAATCATTTAAATCTAATTGATAATATTGATTTGTCAAATTTGGAAAATATTCATAAAGTTAGAGATTTTTTAATCAGAAAAAATGTTTCTTTAGATGTGGTTATTTTAAATGCAGGCTTACAATATACAGGATCTTTTTATCCTAAAGTCTCAAAACAGGGGGTTGAACTAACTTTCGCTGTAAATCATCTCGCACATTTTTATTTGGTTAATATTCTTATAGATCTAATAAATAATAAAAACGAATCTAGGATAATTATTACATCATCTGATGTTCATGATCCAAAGAGTTCTGGAGGAAATGTTGGAGAGAAAGCAGGTTTAAATAATTTAATAAATTTTAAAGATGAAATTTCAGGAAACTATACAAATTTTAATTCTGACAAGGCTTATAAAAATAGTAAATTATGTAATATTTTGTTTGCTAAGGAACTTTCAAAAAGATTACAAATTAAATCTAGTAAAATATCTGTTATTTCATGGGCTCCTGGTCTTGTAATTCCTAATGAAGATTTGGGCTTTTTCAGATATAGTATGAAATTTAATATTTTTGGATATATTGTTTTTTCAAGTATTGCAAAAAATATTTTAGGTATTTCTGAAAATGTAGAAAATGCAGGGAAGTTGCTTTCTGATATCGCTTTTGATAATGATTTCAATAATATTAAGTACTTACATTTAAGCAATAAGCTTGTCTTTTATAAAAAACATAAATTAATTAAAAGTGAAGTAAGTGAGGAAGCTAGTAAAAAAGAACTTGCTTTAAGACTTTGGAGTTTTAGTGAGGAATTGTGCCGATCATTTGGATTCGTTTCTCTCAATATTTAATGTTTGAGTTGGGAATGCAAATTCTATTTTATTTAAAGAAAATTCTTCAATAATTCTTAAGTTGATACTTTGTTGTGCTTCCATAGCAGCTAAATAATTATTGGTTGGTATGTAATAAACTAGTTCAAAATTAAGACTGAAGTCTCCAAAATCTGTAAAGTGACATCTATCAAAAGAAGCATCTTTAGTTTCTTCAATGATTTTTTTTATTATTTTTGGAATCATTTTCATCAGGGATGGAGAAGTTTCATAAACAACTCCTAATTTATGAACTAGTCTCCTTTTCTTCATCTGAGCATAATTTGAAATGATCCCATTAGTTAATGCACTATTACTCATAACAATTACTTCTCCGTTAATACTTCTTATTCTTGAAGATCTTACCCCTACTCTTTCTACCATTCCTAACACGCTATCAGACTTTATAAATTCCCCTTTCTGAAACGGTTTATCAAGCAAAATTGTAATGTATTCAAAAAATTCTTGCACTGGATCTTTTAATGCTAAACCTGCTCCGATACCACCTGCACTAAGCAAAGCCCAAATTGCGGTCATTTGTACTCCTATATTTTGTAAGAAAAATATTGATCCTATGGTCCAAGTAAAAGCCTTAATTAAAGGTGTTAATGATGAGATCATTGAACTAATTGAGGAGTCATCAATTTTTGCTGTAGATTCTGTTAAAGATCTTATTAATACTTTATTTAGAGCTTTAATGATAATTATTAATATAAGTAATTTCTGAATATTTAATAGTACAGATATAAAAGTTATTTCATCAGTGAAGAAATAATCAATTGCGAAATAGGCTGAGAGAAGAAAACCTATTGGTCTAATAATTCCAGTAAGTGTGTCAAAAATAAAATCATCAAAATTTGTTTTTGTTCTTTTAGAAATCCTTTTAAAAATAATCTTTGAAATTTTTGATATTATTATTGATAATATTATTCCAATAAAAAATATAGAAATTGCCAAAAACAAGTTTTCCGTAAATAATTTCATATCTAATAAATCCTTAAATAACTAATATTTAAAGTTTAAATTATCTCTAAAAATAAACCAGTCTTAATTACCTTTAACTTTTGATAATATTACTAATTTCTTTAAATTCTTTTCTATCTGAGGTTTTACAAATTTCGAAAATTATTGATTCTGTAGTAGTAATAATTGCTCCTTTATTAAGCATTCTTTGTAGTGCTATTTGGTGATCTAAATTATTTCTGCTTCCCATGGCATCAGATATTATTAGTACTTCATATCCCTTTTTTAAGAATTCTAAGGTACTTTGTTGTATGCAAATGTGTGTTTCAAATCCGCAAATTATCAAATTACTAATTTTTTTATTATTAAGTTCCTCCAAAAGAAATTGACTAGTAGCTAAGCTAAAATCCATTTTTTGAATTTTAGTAAAACCTTCTTTGGGTAAAAGATTTGGAATTGTTTTACCCAGTTTTTGAGGGTTTTGTTCTGAGACAAAAATGTTTTTATCAAGGATTTGGTAAGCACTTAATAGCTTTTGGATATTCTTGATTATTGAATCTTTGCTATTAATGGGTGATATAATTTTTTCTTGAATATCTAGTAATAGTAAAGCGTTTTTGAGTGGTAATTCGTTTTTAGAAGAATGTGTCATTAATTTCTTTTCTACAATATTTAAAGCGATATCCTAAATATATTTATGTATTTAATGTAATTTTTTTAAGGAACTTTAGTAAATATTTATTAGTTAAAAGTTGATTTAATCTCATCAAGAGTTATTATTGAGAATAAATCCCTCACTTAATTGTCTTTATCTTCTCAGTATCAAGTTATCACATCTCCTTTAGGAGATGGCTTACATAAAGATGGGAAGAGATTAACTCCGCAAAGACTTAAGGTTTTAAATTTATTTGAGAATATTGGAGCAGGTAATCATTTAAGTGCGGAAGAGGTTCATGAAAAATTAATTAAATCTAGTTCTAAAGTTTCCCTCGCAACAATATATAGAACTTTGAGACTTCTCGTTCAGTTGGGTTTATTACATGAATTAGAGCTTAGTGAAGGCGGTCATCGATATGAATTATTAAGTAATGAGACTGCAGATCATCATCACTTGATTTGTATTAGATGTGGACGAACTGAAGAATTTGAAAGTGATGAAGTATTGAAGGCCGGTAAAGTGGCAGCTAAAATTAATGGTTTTAAACTTATTGAATCTTCTTTAAATGTTAGAGCTATATGTCCTAATTGTATTTAGCAGAAATTAGGTTAAAGTTCCTCCACAGCTTGATCCAGCCCCTGCTGTACAAGCAAAGCAATGTTGATTAACAGCTACTCCATAATTAAATTTAAATGATTTATTAATTAAATCAGAAAGTGTCTTTGGCCCTTTATTTCCTTTAAAATTTATTTGCTGATTAAAGTCACAATCATAGATTTGACCTTGCCAATTTACACTTATCGTTTTTTTGCACATAAGGTTTTCTAAATTATTTTTATTAAAATTTTCTTTAAGTAATTTGTAATATGAACCAAGTTTGTTTTCTCTATTAAGAGAGTCTGCGTATCTATTAATTGGCATATTGGTTATTGTATAAAGATTATTAAATGAGATATTGTACTTTTCAAAAAGTATTCTTTTATAATCTGCTTCTAAGATTTCTTGTGATGGAGGTAGGATAGGATTTATGGGATTATAAACTAGATTTAATTGAAGTCCATCTTTTTGTTTCCCATATCCTAAATCATTAAGTATTTTTAGAGCATTAATACTTTTATCAAAGACTCCATAACCCCTTTGCAAATCTACATTATCCTTTTCATAGCATGGGAGTGATGCTGTTACTATTACGTTATTCTTAGCAAGAAACTGGGGTAAGTCTTCAAAACCATCTTCAAAGAAAATTGTTAAATTACATCTATCAATAATATCAATATTTTTATCACTTAAAGTAGTAATTAAATTTCTAAATTCAGGATGCATTTCTGGAGCCCCCCCGGTAATATCTAAAGTTTTAATTTTATATTTTTCTATAACTTTTGGAATGAGTGAAATTATTTCATTAGACATCCTTTCGGTACGTAATGGGCTTGAATTTACATGGCAATGTTTACAAGCCTGATTACATTTAAGGCCAATATTTATCTGGAGTGTTTCAATATATTCTTTCTTTATTAAAGGAAAACTATCTATCATATTTTGTGATTTATTATTCTCAGTTTAAAAAATTTATTTAAGAATTAGGTTTTTAATTTTGATCTTTTTTTTGCAAATGCAATAAACCAGTTTAAATATTCTTTAGGACCATTCTGAAAAATAATATCAAACTTTAAGTTGTCTGCCTCATCACTTATTCCTTTTAAACCAGATATTTTTGTAGAAGGTCTATAAACTTCTCCTGAACTACTGTCAACGAAAATTATTTTATTATTACTATCAAACTCTTTTCCTAGTAATTGTATAAATTCTAAGAATGATCGATCACTTCCTCCTCTTGAATAACTATTATTGGAATTTTTTTGTGATGTAACTGTGTCGCCAATCCCAATAATTGTTGGCATATCTTTTGATTTAATATATTTTTTGCAGAAATTTACTTTTTCTATTATCGATTTAGGAGAGTCTCTAAAATTAAAGTTTTTACCAAATGGAGCTTTACCAGTAGTATCATAAATAAATTTATTTAATAAAAAGAGGACTCCAGAGTCCTTTACTGCTCCTTTAAGAAGTAACTGTATATCGGTTGACCCAATATCATTTTTAGTAGAAAGTTTTATTATTTCATTTCCATCTTTGCTCCCTAGATTTGGTGATATGTGAAGAAAAAATGAGTTTTTAAGTCCTTGAGTTTTGGCTTTATAAATAATTTTATTCATCATATCTTCAAAGCTTTTTTGAATGATTTTTCTTTTTTCAGAATCATCTTTTACTAAATCGAAAAGGCTATTGAAATTTATTGTTGGAGAGAACTTTGTTTTACATATCGATTTTGATGCATGAGAATTTATTTCTTCTTGATTGATATTAGGAAAAATTTTCTTTACTATTTTTTCAAAACTTGGCCTCATTAGGTCAGGAACTTTGGCTAAGAAATCAACCTCTTCTTTAGATACTCCCTCAAAACTGATATTCCCATTACTATCTTGATATTCAACCCCACATGCAGCTAAACCTCTTAAATAAAGCCCTTTTTCTTTTGGCTGATCAATACTTCTTAGACTCCTCTCAACTATTCTGTTAACCCCTCTTGGACCTTCATGTTCTCCGCAAGTTAAAACATAAAATTCTTTTTCTAAATTTTTAACGGCAAATATGAATTTTGATTCCAGTTTTCTATTCATTGGGTCTTTTACTAATGGAATACATACCCCATCTATATCTTGAATAAATAAGATATTTTTAGAATTAATTATTATTTCTTCAAAATCTAAATTAATGTTTTTCATTTTCTATTATGAAAATTCCCTCTCTTTTGAATCCATAATAAAGCTTGAACTTGAAAATATAAAATTCAATATTTATATTAAAACGATTTGCGATGGCAATAAATTGGTTTAATGTATAAAAATGCTATTTATAGAAAATATTAAGATAATTTATGGATAAAAAGAACAAAATGAATAATAGTTTTTTTAGTCAGTTAAATAACGAAGAATCTTTTTATTCATTGTTAGAAGACATTGAAAGCTGCAAAGTTGGATTCTTTAGTGTTGGATTATATCCAGCATCATTAGCATACAACTGTGCAATGCATTCTGAGTCAAATAATATTCTTTTAGCTCCAAGACCTGGAAGAGATTTATTAGGTGCTTTTTCTAAAGATGTTCTATCCAATATGGAAAACAAAATAATAGAAAAAGTAGAAGGTATGGGAAATTACTTTTTTGAGGGTAAAAGTAAGACTAATACACTCGAAGATCTTCTTCTAAAATGTAAGATCGTTATTCTCGCTTCAAATAGTAATCACATACAGAATGATATTCGTTATGCCATAGAATTAAGAAAATCTTTAAATCGTGAAAATGTAGTTCTTGCATGTCTTGTGGGCTCTTTTTGTTTTGATGATGAAGATGAAAAACCATATATTTTATGTGATCAATATCCTGATTTAGCTTTCTTTACTGGCTTTCATCGTCATGGTGCATTACGAAACCCTAAAGATAGTTTTACCGCTAATTTTTGTCATCCTGACTCATTAACAGCTCTAATTGGTGCAAGAATTTTAAATCAATTATCTCCAAATATTCAAGTATCACCCGGAGTTCATAATATTGAATGCCAGTACATTAAGTCCATAAAAAATATTTCTTCAATATTCGCAGGGTTTGCTACTAACTTTCATGCAGAAAAGCCTGGAATGTTGCCCACAATCAATACTGTTTTATTAACTCAGTGCTTGGATCAAGCAGCAACTGTTTCTTTAAAAGTTAGAAAAGAAAATAAATTTCAAAGCGTAAATTTTTCATTAAAAGAACTTGGATATGGTGAAGATATTATTATCGCTAAAGAAAATCTTGGGAACAAATATGTTGAATCAGCTGATTATACTTTTTCTCAACTAAATGCTGTTAAAGCTGATGTCTTAGGTAGCATGTCGTTGCCAATAGAGGGAAATCCAACAAGGAATTTTCAGGCAGGACAAGTATTATCAGATATGCTTTTAAGACTTAAGAGATGTCCTAATGATGTCGGTGAATTTATAAGTTGGTGTGAAAAATTTAGCTTGGGTCAAGGAGGCCTTGAGGGCTTGAAATCGCTTATATATTGGCCCAAAATTTACAGGGAATTTAATATTAAAAATAACAATTGCTCGATGATTAATCTAATTTATTTATGCTTTAATGCAAAAACGGAAGAAAAAAAAGTTATTTATGAAGTATTAATTAATTCAGATGCAATAACTAATTTTTGTCAGGAATCTGTAAAGCCTAATTTATGTCTAGAACTAAATTATAAACTTCAAGGAATAGATATTTTTGATAACAAAAAATTATTTTATGAGAAATTAAAACCAAATAGTAATAAAATAAATTTTGATAAAAAATTATATGAAAAATTATCTTCTAAAAAAAATCCAAACTATATAAAAGCAATAAACATAATAAACAAATACTTTACTAATTAGTACAATACTTACTAAATTTATCTAAATCAATTGAGTTGCTCTTTTCTATTATTTACTTATCCTAATTTCAGAGTTAGACTTATTAAATTAAAGTAGGTTTTTTTTGAATAAAGAATTATCACATCGCTCTCATGAACTCAAAGCTCTTGGTTGGAACCAAGAAGATTTATCAAGGTATGAAGACTTATGGGACTATAGTCAAAGATGGGGATTGATAAATCTAGAAAGAGAAGACAGACAATTTTTGAAAAAAGCAGAGAAGTTACTTCCGAAAATTCAAAATAAAAAAGCATCTGTTAAAAAATCTATTGAAGAGAAATCTTATTATTTATGGTTAAATTTCTATCTTGAAGAAATTAAAGTTTTTAGTGATTCTAACTTGCCCAAAAAACAAGTAAGCGTTTGGACTCTTTTGATTGAAGAGGAGTTGAAACTTCTTAAAGAGCTGCAACCAGTAATGGGATTACCAGATACTTTGAAGGCTAAAAATTTGTTTGTTAATAGAAAACAAATTATTGAAAAAGCTTTTAAAGAATACGATGCTAAAAATAATGACGAGCTTTTTGATTTCATTAATATATTTAATAAATCTGAAAAAGATGTGAGTAAAAGCTGGAAATCTATTACTGAAAAAGATCCTGAAGCAAACAAAACTTTCCCTACTATCGACAGCAAAAATGAAGAAGATTTAAGATCTGAAATAAATGAAGATTTAAAATCATTTATGAGGGAAAATTATCCATCATTAAAAGAGGATTTATAAAGATTTATCTTTTTTGTATTTATTTTTAGGAAGTTTTTAAGTTAAATAGATAATAGGATTAATTTAAAAATTTTGAGTAACCAAAAGTTCGAGACTCTTCAGTTACACGCAGGTCAAGAGCCTGATCCAACTACTAACTCTAGAGCTGTCCCTATTTATCAGACAAGTTCTTATGTCTTTGATAACGCTGAGCATGGAGCAAATCTTTTTGGATTAAAAGAATTTGGAAATATCTATACGAGACTAATGAATCCCACTACTGATGTCTTCGAAAAGAGGATGGCAGCTTTAGAGGGTGGTATGGCTGCATTAGCAACTTCATCAGGTCAAGCTGCTCAATTTCTGGCAATAGTTAATTGTATGAAAGCAGGGGACAATTTTGTCTCTACATCCTTCTTATATGGAGGAACTTATAATCAATTTAAAGTTCAATTTCCTAGATTGGGAATAGAAGTTAAATTTGCTGAAGGAGATAGTGTTGATAGTTTTAAAGACAAAATAGATGATAAAACAAAAGCAATCTATGTTGAATCAATGGGAAATCCTAGATTCAACATCCCAGATTTTGAGGGTCTTTCTAATTTAGCTAAAGAAAATGGAATTCCTTTAATTGTTGATAATACTCTTGGGGCGGGAGGAGCTCTAATTAAACCAATTGATTTTGGAGCCGATATTGTTGTAGAAAGCGCAACTAAATGGATAGGAGGACATGGAACGAGTATTGGTGGTGTAATTGTTGATGCAGGAACTTTTGATTGGGGAAATGGAAAATTTCCACTTATGAGTGAACCAAGTGCTGCTTATCACGGCCTAGTACATTGGGATGCGTTTGGATTTGGGAGTGATATATGTAAATCTTTAGGTGTCCCAGATAATAGGAATATAGCCTTTGCTTTAAGAGCTAGGTTGGAGTGTCTGAGAGATTGGGGCCCAGCTCAAAGTCCTTTTAATTCTTTCTTACTATTACAAGGTTTAGAAACCTTAAGTTTGAGAATAGAAAGACAAACTTCTAACGCTCTTGAATTAGCAAAATGGTTAGATTCAAATCCTCAAGTTACAAGTGTTAATTTTCCTGGTTTGGAATCTGATCCTTATTACTCAAGAGCTAAAAAATATACTACAGGCAGAGGAATGGGATGTATGCTTATGTTCTCTTTAAATGGCGGATATGAAAACGCTGTTAAATTTATTGATTCTTTGGAATTAGCTAGTCATCTCGCTAATGTGGGAGACTCCAAAACTTTAGTTATTCATCCTGCATCCACAACACACCAGCAATTATCAGAGGCAGAACAATTATCAGCAGGCGTTACTCCAACAATGGTAAGAGTATCTGTTGGTATAGAGCATATTGATGATATAAAAGCAGATTTTGAGCAGGCACTTTCAAAAATTACTTAAATAATGGAGATTCTTTGGCTTTAATAATACCTAGTAATTATCACAAGATTAGTGACGTCGAGAAAAATCATATTTCTTGGATTGAACCAGATTTGGCTGAAAGACAAGATATACGTCCATTAAGGATTGGTATTTTAAATATCATGCCTCTTGGTAAGCAATACGAATTCAATTTATTACATCCTCTTGGTTTATCTCCTCTTCAAATTGAGCCTGTTTGGATAAAGTTAAAAACTCATTCATATAAAACATGGGATCTTAACCATTTAAATAATCTTTATACAACATGGGAGGAGGCAAATGATCCAGAACCATTAGATGGAGTAATTATTACCGGAGCACCTGTTGAACATTTGGCTTTTGAAGAAGTTAAATATTGGAATGAATTCGTAAATATTACTAATGAAGCAAGAAATTCTTGTGCAAGCACCCTTGGGTTATGCTGGGCAGGATTCGCACTTGCTTATTTGGCAGGTGTTAATAAAACAGTATTTGATAAGAAATTATTTGGGGTATTTCCATTAAAGAGTCTTGCCCCTGGTCATCCTTTAATGGGTACGCAAGATGATGAGTTTATTTGTCCTCAAAGTAGATTTGCAGGGTTACCTGATCTTGAAATGGAAGAAGCTCAAAAAGAAGGGAAATTGAATTTGCTTGCATATGGCAAGGATGTTGGTTACACAATATTTGAAACAAAAGATCAAAAACAACTCATGCACTTAGGTCATCCTGAATATACAGTGCATAGAATAATTAGCGAAATTAACAGAGATAAAGAAAAGGGAGATGTACCTCCTCCTGAGAATTTTGATATTAATTCTTCAAATACATCTTGGAGATCTCATCGGAATCTCCTTTTCCAGCAATGGCTATGGTTTTGTTATCAGCAAGTTAGTCTCAGTTGAATTTAATTAGTGAGAGGTTTCAAGACCTCCTAGTCTTTCAAATAAGTTCAAGCTTTCTTTATTTAAACCAATAATTTCAACTTTTGAGCCGCTATTTTTGAATTTTCTAATAATTTGATCTAAAGCAACAACCCCGCTCTGATCCCAAATATGAGCTAAAGACATATCAATTAAAATATCTTTTGGATGTTCATGAATATCGAATCCTTGTAGAAAATATATTTTACTGACAAAAAACAATTGACCTTCAACTTTGTAAGTTATTTGGTTTTTGCCTTTAACTCTTGAAACCGTTATTACTTTTGCAACTTTTCTGCTAAAAAGTATTGCAGCTAAACCAACTCCTGCAATAACACCTAGGGCAAGATTATGTGGTTTTGTAAGCATTGTAACCGCAAAAGTCATAAGCATTACTGCGGTATCACTTTTTGGTATCTTTCTAATATTCTTCAAACCAGTTAAATCAGCAGTGCTTATTGCAATTGTTATCATTATTGCTACTAAGGCGGCCATGGGTATGGCCCCTATCCAAGGCTTTAAAAGTATGATCATTAATAATAATGATAATCCTGAAATTAAGGTTGATAATCTAGATTTACCTCCATTCTCATTATTCATAACTGATTGCCCTACTAACGCACAGCCTGCCATGCCTCCAAATAAAGAGGATATTATATTAGCTATACCTTGTCCCCTTGCTTCTTTATTTTTGTTGGAACTTGTGTCTGTGGCATCATCTAAAATATCTTGAGTTAAGAATGTTTCCATTAAACCAACCAGCGATATCGCTAAGGATGTTGGCAATATCACACCCAAAGTTGAAAGATTGAATGGTACTTTCCCATTCGCTAATTCACCAAATGGTAAGGAGAGACTAGGGAATCCATTTGGTAATGTCCCTAAATCACTTACGGTAGGGATTTCTAATTTAAAAAATACACTTATTAAAGTAAGCAAAACAATTGCCACTAATTGAGAAGGAATTACTTTTGTTATTTTGGGAAATCCGTAAATAACAATTAATCCTAAAATTACAAGAATCCAAACGGTAGGTATTTGACTATTTGTTGGATATTTTGAAAGTTCATTTTCTAATAGTTTCCCTTCATTAATGCCAATTCCTAGTTGAAGGAATTGAGCTTGAAATATTAATAAAGCAAGAGCATTTACAAATCCGCTTAATACACCTGTCGGTACAAACCTCATTTGATAAGCCAGCCTTAGATATCCCCAGAGTATTTGAAAAACACCTGTTAATAATCCTGCTGCTATTAAATAGGAAAGACCAAGATTTGTTCCAGGGGCCTGAGCTTCTCCAATAGCAACAACCCCAGTCATTAGGAGAGCTGTTGATCCTGTCGCGGAAGTAATCATACCCCTTCTGCCACCAAGAATCGCAATTGTTATAGATAAGCAGAATGCGCCATAAAGTCCAACTTTAGGATCAACCCCAGCAATTCCTGAAAAAGCAATCGCTTCAGGAATCATTGCAAAAGCCACTACTAATCCCGAAAGAATATTAGATTTTGGATCATCTAACCAATTTTTAGATAAATATTTGGTGAAATTTGACATTGTAATTTCTTCTTATACTTAAAAAGTTACCTTATAGAGGAGGCAAAATACTTTCTGGATCACAAATATTCTTTAAAGTTTTTAATTCACTAAGTCTTTCTCCAAAAGATAAATAGACTTCTTCTTCGTGAGAATTTAAATGATTATGAATCTGAGCTAGATGTATTTTTGGGAAAAATATTTTTAGTTTCTTCCACGATTCATTCATCCATTTTAAAACAATTTCCTTTTCTTTATGATCACCTTTTTTCCATGCGGCATAGATCCAAGGTTTCCAAGTGCTTGCCCGATGAATAAAGAAACTTGATTTATGGTCTAATTCTTTTGTCTTTCCTCCAAGCTGTTGTGAGGCAACATAACAAGATTTATTTGGTTTGTCCCTAATTATTTCGTTCATACATTTAACAAAAATTTGAACATTATTTTTTAAATCTCCTCCAAGAAGGCTTATTACTTCTGAATGGTTATTCTTATTTAATTCGAATAGATCTAATTCTTTTGGAAAAAAGTTTATTTGATTATAGTTCTCGTAATTTTTTATTTTGAGAGAATTAAATTTTTCAAGTTTTTTTAAATAGTTTTTGGTAATTTTGTTATCTGAGTCATTTTTTATCTCCGCAAAGATATAAATATATATATCTTCGGCATAAATCCATTGTAGGCTTAAATTCTCTGGGAATCCCTCAGCCAAATTAATAATCTTTGAGAGTTCATTATCATCTACAAATCCTTCAATAATTTGAATAGGGTGAGATTGGAATGTTTTAAGACCAATTTCAGTAATTATTGCGAGAAAGGGAGCAGCACCTTTAAGTCCTTCCCATAATAGTTTTTGGGAGGAATCCAGACTGTTTTGCTCTAATGATATAAAATTTCCATTCCCTAAGTATCCTTTTATAGACTCAATATTATCAATAGCTAATCCATATCTTCGACTCATCGGACTTATTCCTCCGGTTAATATGTAACCTGCTCCGGGAAGTTTTGATAGGCCTGTAGGGAAGGTCTTATTATGTTTTTCTAAATAATTCATAAGATCCTTCATAATCACCCCACCTCCAATTTTTATTAGATTCTTTTCTTTCTCAAGATGAATTTGGTTATATTCTTTTCTTAAATCAAGAGTAATTAAACCATTTCTAGCGCAGCTTGAAGTAGTACCCCCGCTGCAAACACAAAGATATTCTGATTTTGGGGATGATTTGTAATGGCTATTAAATAAATCATCTATTTTATAAATTAGTTTTTTAACGTGTGCATCACTGGAATTAATATTTGGAACTTCAAGTAAATTATTATTTTTTTTCACTACTAAATATTCTTCTTTACTATTATGTTATTAGTTATTCCTTACAATTGGATACTTTTGATTCGAACTTAAATAAGCAAATTGGCATACTCATTTGTGGTCATGGGAGTAGAAATAAATTAGCTATTACAGAATTTCAGGAATTAACTAGGCTTATACAAAAGAAATTCCCATCAATATTAGTTGAATTTGGTTTTTTGGAATTTGCAAAGCCATCTCTTACTGATGCTTTGGATAAATTAAGAAATAGTTCTATTAAAAAAGTAATAGCTATACCGGCTATGCTTTTTGCTGCTGGGCACGTTAAAAATGATATACCAAGTTTGCTTATGAATTATGCGAAGAAAACAGATATAGAGATAATTTATGGAAGAGAATTAGGAATTAATAATTTAATGATTAGTGCAGCTTGCGAGAGAGTTAAAGAAGTGTTCAAAAAAAATAACTCTCTCATTCCTGAAGAATCATTATTAGTTGTTGTTGGAAGAGGTTCTTCTGATCCTGATGCAAATTCTAATGTATCTAAAATTACAAGAATGGTTGTTGAAGGAGTTGGTTTGGGCTGGGGAGAAACTGTATTCTCTGGGGTAACATTTCCATTAGTAGAACCTGGGTTGCGGAATGTTGTAAGACTTGGTTATAAAAACATAATTATTTTTCCTTACTTTCTTTTTTCAGGGGTACTGGTAACAAGAATAAAAAGGCAAAGCGATATAGTGGCGCTTGATAATCCACATGTTGAATTCCATGAGGCAAAATATCTTTCGTCTCATAAATATGTTGTTCAAACATTTGTAGAAAGGATTGAAGAAATTTTTAATGACGAGAGCAACAATTTTATGAATTGTTCCTTGTGCAAATATAGATCGAACTTATTTGGTTTTGAAAAAGAAGTTGGTTTAGTACAAGAAAGTCATCATGATCATGTTGAGGGCATAGGACTTAGTTGTGATTTGTGTGATTCTGAATGTAACGGGGCATGCGAAACTAATAACCAAAGCTTGAGCGATGTTGATGATCACCCAGTACCTTTAGTAGAAAAAAATAATGATGAACATCATCATAAACATGGTGAGCACCATCATCATCATCATAGTATTTATCCAAATTCAAAACATCCCTTGGGACCTGTTACGCTTCGCTTGCTTAGTGATGATCAAATCTTAAGAAATTCAGTTGAAAAAGACTGAATCAACCGTCTCTTTCTTAGTTTGGTCTCAATAGACTAATCATATATAAGTATTCCTAATAGATATTTGGAAATGTATTTTGGGCTATATTTTCCACAATTTGCAATAAGTTTTCCACGTCCATATCCACATGAAATTAGGTATAAAGCCTTATCTCGAAAATAACAGCACTTCAACATTATTATTGACTTTTCTTAAACCTTTTTTCAATTTACCCCTTTGGAAAACCGTTTTTGTTGAATCTAATTTATAACATGAGTCTCATTTGATAATGGTGTAGAAGTGATAAAAATATTTTTTTGACTTTTAAAAAAAAATAGACAATTATATTTGAACACGAGGTTTGTATTTATGAATCAAATAAATCAAGAAAATAACATTGAAGTAAAATTTGATAATTCTTTCCCATCAAAAGTTTCTTTAGAAACTGAGCTTTCAGAAAGTCTTTATGAAACTATGAAAGATTTTGTTTTACATAATCCTACTTGGGATCAATACAAACTTATAAATTCTGCTTTAGCTACTTTTCTTGTCCAAAATGGATGTACGGATAGTTCAGTTTCAGAGATTTATATAAATCAACTTTTTACACCTTCTAAGTCTTTTTAATATTTAAACAAGCTCTTCTGCTTATGGCCATCATCGTCAGGGTGGGACTTTGCCATGAAGAAGTTGGCCAACATGCACCATCTAGTACAAGGACATTTTTGCATCTCCATAGCTGATTTAATTTATTGACTACACTTTCTTCCTCACTAAATCCCATAGCTGCCCCCCCTACTTCATGAATATAATATCCTGGTGGTGGTGGACTTCCTGACAGTGCAATAGATTTTTCTGTAAATAACCCTATATATGGGATATTTATGAGCTCATCCATTCTTCTGATTTTTCCATCTGCCGCTTTTATTGAATCTCTTATCGTACTTTCCATATGTTTAGCCATATTTAATTCGTTTTCACTCCATTTGAATTCAATATGAGGGATTGGAATCCCCCAGCTATCTGTTCTCTTAGAAAGAGTTACTGAATTTTCTTTTCTTGGTAGGACCTCACCATGGGCGATTAGAAAACCTGTAGAAGAATTTAATTCTTTTTGTAAAAACTTAGGGATTCCAAGCCTATCAATTGCGCCCCAAATTCCATAGCCTCTTAAAAAGTTAATACTTTCAGGTTTAGGTAAGTTTGACCCGAAGGGTATGAAAAAACTCCCTGCGCCCGATAGGTCAGGATAAGAATTAGAATTGAATTTATTTTTTTTCTGAATTTTATTAGGAATTGAAAAAAACCTACAGATAGAAATATGATCCATCAAATATTTTCCTAACTTACTGGAGGTATCTTTAAAACCTGAAGAATTTGATTTGGATTCCGAGTTAAGTAGAATTCTAAGTGTTGATATTGTGGATGCACATAGAATAATTAAATCGCAATTTAATGATATTCTTTGACCATTTTCTAGATTTACAATGATTATTTTTGTAGCTAGCTCAGTTATTTTGTCTGTTTCGAATGATTCTACGAGGTGATTAGAAAGTATTTGAACATTTCCGGTGCTTATGGCTTTTTTAAAGGTGGTCCCAACACTTGAAGATCTCGGCCATTGGTCTTCTTTAACCGAGGAGTTACGGTCAAATCCTCTAGATTGAATAAATGGGTAGTTTAATTTTAATTTAACTTGATTCCCAAAAATACTTTCATTACTTGTGAGAGGTATTTCACCAATATATTTCCCATCTGGAACTTCTTCAATGTTATCTTTTTGTCCATAAATTCCACAAAACTTCTCAATAAAATCATAATGAGGCGATAATTCATCGTAGGTTATAGGCCAATCTGGTCCGTACCCATCTTTTTTTGATGGGTGAAAATCATCTGGAGAAAATCTCAAGGTAATACCTCCCCAAGTTAATGATCTACCTCCAAATTGCTTTCCTTGAGTCCAAAGGAATGGCTTCTCTTTTGATTGGCTATAAGGATGATTTAATTCATTTGAATATAAATCAGGGTTATTTTTCCAATAACCCGGATGTTGACTTTGATTAGCATGTTTCTTTGAGATTATTCCCGATAATCTGTTTAAGGTATCTTTCGGCTCATTACTACTGGCCTCATTTCTTTTAATTTGAGGTCCTGCTTCTATTACTAGAACTCTAATTCCTTGTTCTGCCAAAGTAAGTGCAGCTACTCCTCCTGTTGCGCCTGAACCTACTACGATTGCATCAAAAGGATTTATATCCAAAATCTACTTTTATATTTTTCATGTCAACAAATATAGCATTCAGTTAAATATATATTTCTTGTTTTCAACTTAAGAAGTTAGAATTTATTTAAACATTTTTAGATTTAAATGAGATTTATAATATTGATTATTTGCTCGATTACTTTAATCTTTCCATTGAGTTGTTTCGCAGCATTAGATTACGGTAAACAATCATTATTAGGAACTGATTTTTCGGGATCTGATTTACAAGGTGCAACTTTCTATTTGACAGATTTACAGGATGCAAATTTGTCAGATTGTGATCTTCAAAATGCAAGCTTATATGGAGCAAAATTAAAGGATACTAATTTAAGTAATTCTAATTTAAGAGAAGTTACTTTAGACTCAGCAGTGTTGGATGGAACTGATCTAACAAATACTAATTTAGAGGATTCTTTTGCTTATAGTACACAATTTGAAAATGTAAAAATTCAAGGAGCAGATTTCACAAATGTCTACTTGCCAAAGGATGTTTTAAGGGAATTTTGTAAAGACGCCTCTGGAACTAATCCTTTTACTAATAGAGAAACTAGAGAAACTTTGGAATGCGATTATATTTAAATTAAACAAATGAAAGTTCTTTCTTTATTGTTCTCTGTTTATAAAGTGATCGCCCCACAGGCCAACCTAAAGTAGATAAATGTCTTATTAAAATATTTGAGTATCTGTAATTTAATTTACTAGAAAAACTTATTTCCAATTCATTTAAAGTTTTTATTAATAAATTAAGGTCTTGCTTTTTACCTTTCTTTTTATCTAATAAAATCAAATCGCTATGCAGTAGCTTATTTTTCAGGATTTTATCATTTTCAGCAAAGCCTACTTCTATTAAATTAAACCTATCAGAATAAAGAGTATAAAGTATTCCAAATTTAGATTTTTGAGGTACTAAATTTAAAGATGATGAAATAAATTTCCGATATTCTTTATTTAATTTTTTTAATACCATTTTATTTTTGTTCGTTTTGAGAAATCTCATATTTTTCTAATAAATTATTCACTTCTGCTAAGGCAATTCTTTTCTGACAAGCAGAATCATATCGATTAATTGCTATCGATGGAATCGAACCTTTGCTCTTCATTTCTCTTAGACCAGTTTCTAAACACTGAAATGCAACACTTGATAGATCGCGGCCTTCTGCAGCTGCCCAAACTTTTAAAAGATAATTGAGATTTGAAGGAACGGAAATTTGAACCTTGTTTGAATTAGAAGTATTTAAAGCAATGTCATCGAGGCTTATTTCTTTTGAGGATATAGTTTCTTTAACTTTTTTCTTTAAATTTCTAACTTGTCCTAATGCATCTTGATTATTTTTAAATTTTCTCTCTATTTCAAATAAATCTTCTTCGGTATTAATTAAAGCTTCTAACGCCCACTTTGCGTCATCCTCCGCAATAGTTGTGCTCTTAAGCCATTCATCTCTTATGTAAGACCAATTCTTGGACATAAATTCTTAGCTGTAATCTAAGAATAGTTTAATCTATTTGAATTGTCTATAGATTCTATTTAGAATATGTTTAGACTGTAGTATTTATATCAGCATGGTAAATTTTTTAAAAAACGATAACTTTTTTCTAATCTGATTAAGAATTTCGACCTTTGGGACGACACACAGTTCTATGCAAATAAAAATAGCTTTAAGGATCAAAGTCTTTACATCTTGATCTTTCGTTTTCGTAATCTTTGATTGCATTATCCCATTCTGATAAATCTGCATCTTTCCCAAAAATATATAAATCCATTTGCTTGTAATAATTTAGTGATTCAATCCAACTATTCATTGAGGAATTACAAAAAATTGTACTTCCAAATTTGTCATAGTCTATAGAATCCCTTTTTGCAGCAAATTCCGCATTTGCACGTTTCTTATCTAATTCTTTATATTTCAAATCCTCAATAGTAGGTTTTGAAAAAATTAAGGATGGTTTTTTCTCTAAGTTTAAATATGTAAGAAGGCATCCTCCAATAAAAATAAGAACAGCCCCTCTAATTAGCCAAGTTATAGCTTTATCCATTAATACTTAATTTTGTATTGACACAGCAAAGTAAAAACAAGAAACCCTTCCAGAAATTCCCACTACCAGAAGGGTTATTAAATTGAATACACTACTATACGTAATCAATCTATGTCTTGGAGTTGAACATATATTCAACTCATTGAGGTTTGGCCTCAATTAATTTATAGCAAAATAATTAGAAACCAGCCTATTTATTTACTACTTTTCCTCCATAATGTCTAACTATTTTATCTAACAAAATACGCATATCTTTATTTTTAAGTTTCTCTATTTGCTGCAAATTTTCAAGGAGATCACATATTTGATCCTGTGTATCTTCATTTAATTCAGAAATTGCCATAACTAATCTCTTTCAATAAGTTCAATCTTATATCCATCAGGATCTTCAACAAATGCTAGAACAGTTGTGCTGTTTTTCATCGTTTTTGGTTTAGTCGTAACATTACAGCCGTTATCTTCTAATCCCTGGCAAATGTCATTTATATCTTTTACGCCAATAGCGATATGTCCATACTTATTTCCAAGCTCGTAGTCTTCTGATTTCTTGCTCCAATTATGAGTTAACTCAATTACTGCATTATCTTTCTCAGAACCATAGCCAACAAAAGCTAAAGTAAATTCTCCATGAGGATAATCTTTCCTTCTTATAAGATTCATCCCTAATCTATTTACATAAAAATCAATAGACTTATCTAAATCACCAACTCTCAACATGGTGTGTAAGATTCTCATTTAAAGTTTAATTGTTTATATACAATGATATTTAGTAAAGTTGGTTTTTATGAAAATACGTTAAATTAAATATTAAAGAGTAGGTTTTAATTGAATCAAATAATTCAACGAGCAACTTCAGTTATTTTTTATACTTTACCATTAAAGGCTTCATTGCCTTTTGGATACTATTTATTATATAAATTTTCTTTTTTAAAAGTACTTTTATTGCTCACATTCCCTGTTGCGATAATTGAAAGATCCTTACCTTTTGGGGGTTTATTATTTTTTATAATATTGTTTGCAGGAGTTGTAAGAAATCCAAATGTCCCCTATTTCATAAGATATAACGCTTGCCAAGCATTACTCCTTGATATTGCCTTGATCATAATTAGTTATCTATTACGTATTTTGCCTTTAGTTGAATTTGGTTCAATAGTATTTGTATTTTCACTATCTATTTTTATTTTTTCTATCTTCCAGTGTATTAATGGCGTTGAACCCGAAATACCGTTTATTAGCAAATCTGTAAGAATGCAAATTTGAAGAACTTCATAAGTTTTTGTTTACTTGCTTATTTTTAACATTCATTGAAAATAGATTCCCATCTTTTTTGACTAAATTTTATAGCTTCCATCGGTGGTTCTGTTCCTCCTACTTCAAATGCTTTAATTAAGGATTTATTAGCTAATAATCCTAACCTTGCAGCTTCTCTCTGTCTTGAACATACATTTTTTCTAGAACCCTCTTTGAGATTTGTTTCTATTTCTTTAAGAATTTTACTGGCTTCATTTGATTTAGAGTAAAAATCATTCATATAAACATCAAGAGGTGTTTCAGCTAGCGTTTTATTTGGTGAAACGATGAAAGTTAGCAAAATTAAAAAAGAGATAATGATAAATCTGCTCATTTCAAAATCTTAGATAATTTATTTTTAGACCTTTTTAATACTAAATAAAAAGTTATTACACTAATAGTCCCTGATGGGCCAATAAAAACATGCCAAATTTGGTTTCCAGTTATTGATAGATTTGTCCCAAAGAAAGTTGTAAAAACAATGCCAAATATTGGGTAAGCAATGAAGATCCAATCTTTAAATATTCGTTGCCAATTTATAATCAAGAATATACTAATAATTACTTGTAATGAGAGAGCGATCGTTTTATCAATTAATAAATAGGAAACTATTGAGCAAAAACATAGGAAGATATTTGTTCCAATAGCAAATTTATTTTTAATAACTGATATGGTAAAACTTGTTAAGCCTAATGCAAGAAAAGTATAAAAAAACCAATTAAAGAGAGAAGAATGATCTATATAAATCCAATTTGTTTTTGTATGATCAATCATCTCAAACATTGAGGCCAAACCTAAAAAAATAAAACCAAAGGGAATAAGAATATGGTTTTTTATATTTTTGAATTTATTAATTGATTTAATTCCAAAAATTATTGGAACAATTACTGCTTGCAAATGTGCAGAAAATAAGAGAAAGAAAAACAAATGTATTTAAATATCCTCAACTTAATTTAAATTTAAATTTAATATGAAGGTTTAAATTATCTCAAAAGAGAAATATACCATTGCCCAATCAAGACAATTAATAATGTGAGAACCAGGGGAAAAGCAGGATAGCGAGTTTGGAAATTTGCTGGTGGCCAAGGAGACCATGAGATGAGTCTACCTTTGGGTTCTTTTGAAGTAATTATTTTTTTTGTTTTATTGGTACTTTGTGTTTTTGTTGCAAATCCTTTTCCCATAGCTATTGCCAAAAATTAACTTTAACAAAAACAAAAATAAACAGTGTATTTAAAACCAAATAAGATCTGTATTGGATTACCATTTGAATAGTCTTGTTTTTAATATGGGAGAAGCTAAAAGAAGGAAAGATTTGGGTTTGCCTCCTAGAGAAAAAGAATTTGTTTTACCCGAATTTAATAAAGATAAGGTCAAGCAGAAAGTTAGAAATACTTTATATAAATATCCGATTATTCCTTTCGTATTTTATGGTGTTGCAATTGTTATCCTTTTTGTTGGCGTATTTGGTGTCATTAAATACTATAAGTAATGATTGATTATTTTTTTTGAATAAATAATAATGTGGGAATTAGAAAAGATTGCAAAAGTTTTAAAATATAGGATCTTGAAATCAGAAGAAGGATTAGATAATAAACCCTCTATATTATTCTGTGGAATGGATTCCTATCAAAAGAGAGATCTTCATAGCGAAGCAAAAAAAGCAGGATTCAAACCTGTATATTCAATGAAGCATCCATCAATAAAAGTCTTAATGCAAAGGTCATCATCAAGAAAAATAGAAACTGATAAGTTCAAAACGACCACTATCGACATAGAACATTTTTGGTATATGTGTAGACATCTTTTATGAAAAATGATTTATTAATATTCAGATTAATGAAGCAAGCGCGCTAAGAGTTAATCAATAAAACCTTAATATCAAACAATAAGCAGTTCTATTATCTAAATATAAATCCGCAACTTGGTAAGTCATCCACAGACTCGAAAGAAAACTAGAATTTAAATAGTTAGTAGTAGATCAATAGCAAAAGTCACAACAGGATCCCTTTAAAGTTGCAATTTTATTATGCTTACTAAATCAATTGGTTAAAATAAAGTCAAGAATTTTTTTTCGAGAAAATAACTAAATTTCAAATTATTAAAAGGTAACTTTGACAAAATGGCTACTAGAATAAATAAATATTTAAGTGAACTCGGTTATTGCTCTAGAAGGGTAGCGGATAGTCTAATTGAAGAAGGAAAAGTAACTATTAATGGTGAAATTCCAGAAATGGGTACCAAGGTAGAGGATGGAGATCAAGTAGAAGTTGAAGGTCAAAGAATAGAGAAATCAACGAAACAAGAAAAAATATACTTAGTTTTTAATAAACCTGCTGGAATTGTTTGCACAACCGATAGAAGAGTAGAATCCGACAATATCATAGATTTCATTAAATATCCTACAAGAATTTTTCCAATTGGAAGATTGGATAAGCCCAGTGAGGGATTAATTTTCTTAACTAACGATGGAGATATCGTAAATAAAATACTCAGAGCAAGAAATAATCATGAAAAAGAATACATCGTAAGCGTTAATCGACCTATTAATAGAGACTTTATTCAAAGCATGAGTAATGGCGTTGAAATATTAGATACCATTACTAAGAATTGTTTCGTAAAACAATTGGGGCCAAAAAAATTCAGAATCATACTCACTCAAGGACTTAACCGTCAGATTAGGAGAATGTGTGAATCCCTAGGATTCAGAGTAAAATCATTGAAGCGTGTAAGAATTATGAATATTAAATTAGACGTGTCAACAGGAGAATATCGCGAATTTACCAAAGAAGAACTCTTTGAATTGAATGAATTACTCAAAAACTCTTCAAAAACATAAGACTAATCAAAAATCCTATGTTTCCAATAAAAAAGTGCTTTCAGTTTCCCAAAAACACAAGTTAAAATTTCTTGTCTATAAATATGGCGGAGAGGGTGGGATTCGAACCCACGGTACCGTTGCCGGTACGCTAGTTTTCAAGACTAGAGCCTTAAACCACTCGACCACCTCTCCTGGTGAAAAATATTAAATTTTTAACTTTATAAGTATAGCAAAAGAAGGTTAATTTTTTAGAAAACTTTTGTGAAACTAATGTATAATTTCATATGAAATCTGTTGATATAACTAGATATCAATCTAGTTTTCAAGAAATATATGATATTAAAGGAGCCAATAAATTATGACAACATATCTTGAAGAGAGACTCGAATGGTACGACCACAATTACAGAATAGGCAATGCCTTAATTACAGATAAACAATTTGATCAGTTAGAAAAAAATCTTTTAAGAATAGATCCTGATTGCGATTACTTTACTAATAAAAAATCTCTCCCATTACCTTCATTAAAAAAGAATTCTATTGATGAATTCTTAGAAGGATTGCTGCCTGATACTCGATTGTTAATAGAGCCTAAGATTGATGGCATTGCTATTGCTTTGCAATACAGAGATGGCAACTTAGAAAAGTCCATTTCTAGAAAAGGTATAGATGTCACAAACAAAATTGCTGAAATTCAAGACATACCCCTCAAACTTCCTGTTTCAGGAATTATGCAAATTAGAGGCGAACTTTTCACTCCAAATAGATCTCCCAACTTTTCCCAAAGAATTGCATCAGGCTTCGTCCGAGCTGCAGCAGGGTCTCCAGAAGGTATCAGCTTTTGCGGTTTCCAAATTATTAATGGAAAGCTTAATCAATACGAAACCATTCAATATCTTAAAAAACTTGGCTTCAACACCCCAGACATTAAAAGCTGTAATTACACAAGCCAAGTCCAAGTCTTTAGGAAACAATGGTTAGATAAAAAATTATTTACTGACTATCCAACTGACGGAATAGTTGTAAAAATAAATTCTAGAAAATTACAATTAATTAGAGAAAAATCAAGTATAAATTATCCCTACTGGCAGATCGCTATAAAGGATTAAGGTTGTATTTTGGAATAGGTAAAAAAGGAGATCTTCTTTTTAAAGACTCGTTATAAAGAAAAAACAACATGTAGCTGCGAGTGACCACTACACAAAAGGTGAAAAATGCTAGAGCCACACAAATAGGGCAATGTGGAAATCCCATTACGATTACGTTCTAAAGTTTGTTTTTCATTCTGTCTATAATATTTATCATTTCATCTAGCCATTCTGAATTACTTTTTGATTGTCTCTTATGATTTTGACTTCTTTGAATACTCATAAAATAAACCTTTTATAAATTTCGTTCATATTATTGGAAGAATTTATTGGGATCAATAAGCAAAAATACTAGATTGATTGATATGACTATGTTCTATTAATAAATCTATACAATTAACAAAAAAGGAAAATAAGGGTATCACTCGATATTATTCTTCATGAGGGAACTAAAGAACAGGTTCTTGTTTTTTCAATGAAGAAGATATTAGATTACTTATTATCAAAATGAATTAGCCAAAATTAACATTTTGTTGAAATATCCCAAATAAATTATTACCAACTATGGCAGCAATAATTAAAACAAAGGCTACTATCGCAAAAAGAGCACTTACATCTTTAATATCATAAGGAGTTTTAAATAGAGGTTTTTCCTCTGTCATGATTTTCCTCTTAAGGTTTAATATTTAATCATCTTATATCATTGTTTGAAAGTACAATTGAGTATTTCTTCGCTTGACTTCATAGGTGGACTCGTTTTAGAGAGTAACTAGTTACAAAGGAAGGTTATGAAACTTACAACACCTTTTACCATCCTCAACAATTCACTGAATGACATATGGAGGATGCACGATTTTAATTATCAATTACCAAAAGATACTTTTAATGAGTACTGGGATGAGGAATGTATTTTGCATCCTACAAATTCTCATTGTAAAATTTATGATGGTTAGTTATAAATTGAGCATCTGATATTTTGAGCAATAAAAAAAGGCCACGTAACGTAGCCTTTTTTATTTTTGTATAGTAATTAACTTGTGTAAGCTTTGCCTCTATAAGTTAATTCTGTATGCTGTTTTTTTGCAGCTACTTTGTTTTGGACGTATTTTTGTCCTCTGTAGATAAGTGTCATCTATTTTCTCCGGTTTCGCCCAAGTCCCCGTTCCATGGCTTGAGTCGATTTGCGGCTTGCATTATTACAAGTTGAACGTTTTGGTAGCGGTTGCTACAAATTAATATTAACACACAGGTAATTTTTTGTGAAGGCTTTAAATGACATTTTTACTGCTAAATCGAAGAAAATTTATCTATTAAGTGGGATGAAATCTTTTTTTAGAATAATTTAATGATTTAGACAGGTTACATTTTGTTCAATTAATCTATTTATTTTTAATAACTTTACTTTTTAAATGTAAAATTCAGAGGATTATAACGATGTTTATGTTCTCAAGAAACAAAAAATCTCCTAGTAAAAAAGCTCAAGTAGTTGAAGAAAAACCTTTGTATGCGCAGTTACTTCCATTCGCGAATGTCATGACTGAGAAGGTTCAAGTGGTTAATGCTTTGGCTTTTACTTTAATAATGGGTGTTTCAATTTTTGGGATAGCTCTTTGGAGGCTTTCTGCTCTGACTTAATTATCTAATTTTTCAGAGAATTAATTTTTAACTCTTTGTCGTTAATCATTGTAATTAGCCACTTAGAAGCTAAAGCTCGAGATATAGATCTATTTTTAAGAAATCTACATATATAAATATGTAGATTTTTTTCGTTTCTAGAGTTAAATTTCTCTTCAAATTCTAATATTGACTCTTTTGTATTTCTTTTCCTAAGCTCGTCAACTAAAGCATGAGTAGATGAATCATTAAAAAATTTACCAATATTTAAGCTTAATGTCATAGTCAATTTATATACCTACTTAAGATGTAGCCATAAATTAAATTTTTAAAAACAAAATTTAATTAATTTACAAATAATTTAATATTTAATTTTCTGGTTTAGCTAACGGAAGTAAACACTTATCTGAATCACAACCAGCTGGTCCTGCTTCGGAGAGCTCTCCAATATCATATTTATTAAGTGCATCAAAGAAATCATTATTTACTTTCCTTTCAGTTACCTGTTCCTGCAAAGATAAATATTCCTCTTTACTTATAGGTTCAAAAGGTAATCTTGGGAATGTAGCATTTGCACTGAATCGAGCTAATAATGCTGCAGAAATATACCCTTCGTTATTTTCTATCGCATTATGTATTGCTTTTGCTAAATCTTCAATTTCACTTTCTCTAAATTCAACAGTTGCAGAAGTATTATGTTCTGTATAAAACTTTTGAACTTGCATATAAAAATCGAATTGTGCAAGGGCAGAGAAGTTATTAATATCTATTTGATCTGCTCCTTCTATGTTTGCCCAACTTACTTCTGTTGGGATTTCAACGAGCCATTCAGTACATCTTGGGTCAAATGGATTATCAAGTAAACATCCTTTTTCATCTTTATCGGATTGAGATGGAACAACAGAGTAACCATAATCCATACAAGCTAAAGCAATAGGATCATTCTTTCTGAAAGTTATTCTTCTTAAAAATCTTTGTGCTTTAGGTGGATGCCATCCAGGAGCAGCTCCAGTTAAAAGACTTTTGGTGCCAGCAGGTTGAACTGTTGTGCATCTATTAGGTCTTCTGAGATTATGTTTGTCGCAGTATTCCCAAACAGTTTCTTTTACAGTTTTTCTCCATGAATCTAAGAATTTAGCTTCTTGCTTTTTAAATTCTTTTCCTTCTTCGTTGTCAGGTCTCCCAGCTTCCCACCATTTCAACCAAGGGGTTCCAAACGCATGTACAAAGAAATCAAATAATCCTGTAAAACTAACTCCTACAATAGGATCATACTCCCTACTTTTTCTATATCTCTCAACTTCGAATTCATGATTTAGCAAACATGCCACTGAAAGAGCTGCAGCTTTAAAGGCTTTTTTTTGTTCTTCAATATTTTCCGGATCTATCTGATTTAGGTGAACTTCGGCCAAGTTACAATGAAAATCGTTGCCTAATATTTCTCCGCAAGGATTAAGTCCATATCTACTCATTCTATGATCTAGTTCTTCTTCAGAAAAAGGTCCGTAATTTAGATTAATCCAATTTCTAGCTTCCTCTTTACCTTGTTCCGAATATATTTCTATGAATTCATTTTTGAGATCTTCTCCGTTCAAAATATCTGCATTTGATCTTGCTATTGCTTCTGGAGCAAATTGAATTGCTCCTTCACCTGAATGAAATTGCTTGGTTACAGCATCCAGAATTGTTTGATAAGAAGGCTTTGTATGATAAACCCTTGTATGATTTGCCATTCTAAGAGCGTCCTTTTCGGGATCGATTCTCCAATTACCGTCTTCGTCTTGACTCCATAGATTCTCTTTAGCTGATGCTGCTTCTTTGTCATCAGATGCAAACTGCCTCATGCCAGCGCTTCTTCTTATATTACCTGCAACTATTGTTACAGCTGCTTCGTCAATAAGTAAGCAACACTCAACTGTATTTAGCTTTCTACCAATCGCTTTTCCTAATAGAGAAGCAACTCGAGAGTATAGATCCTTTAATTTAATAGGATTCGCCATACCTCCAAAACCTTTTAATGATTCTCCTGCTGGCCTAATATCTTCTAAGTTAATATGAACATTAACTTCTTTCTCAAGACTTTCATTGCTTGATGCTTCAAGAAGATATTTATAACTATCTACCCAGCCTCTTCTGCTATCCCCAACTTTTATAAAAATATCATTGCCTTTAATTTCTAAAGAAGATTTTTCCTGCCTTTGATCTTTAGGAGTTATTCCTACTTCGCTTACTGATTTAATAGTTATTTTATTTTTTACTGTTGGAAGCTTATTTATAAAATGGGGTTCTATTATTGCTCCTGTGCCGCAACCCATCATTGCTAAATCCATCATTAAGGCAAAAGCTTCCCAATCAATTAAATTTGTCGAAGTACAATTATATGCTCCTGAAAAATTCTGGTTTTTATTAATCCATGGAGTCCCTCCGATCCATAACCATCTTCCAGATGGTTGAGCCTTTTGGTTGCTCTGCATTTCTCTCATTAACATCAATTCTTGATCAGAGAGTTTTCCTAATTCTTTTAATCCAGATAAATTTCTTTCTCCAACTTCACTCCAATTCTCTCTTTTCCCGGAAACTGTCTTTCTGCTATATGACCTAAAGAAGACAGGATAAGCAGCAGGAGCTGTTTTTGGGAAGTCATCTTTTCTAAGATTATTAGAATTGCTCTCGGAGGAAGCTTTATTTGGTGCAATTGTCACGATAAAAAAAGTATGTAAATTTACCCGTAAAGGAAGAATAACTCTACCTGTGGCGTCTGCAACTATTCTTACCACTATTTAACGGTTTGTGTAAAAATATGTTTATTATGAAATCTTTGTTCACGGAAGTTTATGGAAAGAACTGTTGAACCTGAATTAATGGAAAGAGAAGACCAAGTTGATTCTTATGCTAAAGCTGACTTTTCAGAGGGAGAGAATAATCTTATTAGTCAAATAAATCATTACTTGATTAAAAATAATATTCATTTGAGTGAAAAAGAATTGATTGTTGATTTAGGATGCGGACCTGGCAATATTTCTGAAAAGTTATCAACTAAATGGCCTAATGCCAATGTTATTGGTATTGATGGCTCCAAAGAGATGATTCGAATAGCTGAGTTAAATAAAAAGAATTCCTTAAATCGGAGTCGATTAAAAAATTTGCGTTACATTTGTGCAGATATAAAAAGCCTTAAATCAAGTGATATTTCTTTCGAAAAAAATATAAGTTTATTAGTCAGCAACAGTTTAATTCACCATATTACTTATCTGGATGATTTTTTTAATTGCATAAAGAGATTATCAAGTGATTTGACTATAAATTTTCATAAAGATCTTAAAAGACCGATTGATAAACAATCAGCCTTATATTTAAAAGAAAAATGTGGGGAAAAATATAATGAAATTCTGACTAATGATTATTACGCATCATTAAAGGCTTCTTACACATCAAAAGAATTAAAAGATTTTATTTTTGAGAATAAATTATCCTCTTTAGAAGTGTTCGAAGAAGGTGATCAATATTTAGTCATTTATGGTAAGGTTTAGAGTTAATGAGATTGTCAAAATAGAATTTAATGAGTTCAAGTACTGAAAACTTAAATAATAAAAATATCTTAGAGGCGGTAAATAAAAGAAGGAACTTTGCGATTATTTCACATCCTGATGCTGGTAAAACAACTCTTACTGAAAAACTTCTTTTGTATGGAGGCGCTATACAGCAAGCAGGGGCAGTAAAAGCAAGAGGTAATCAAAGGAAAGCTACTTCTGATTGGATGGAACTTGAAAAACAAAGAGGTATCTCAATTACTTCAACTGTTTTGCAGTTTGAATATGAAAGATCAGTAATAAATCTGTTGGATACTCCTGGTCACAAAGATTTTTCTGAAGATACATATAGAACTTTAGCTGCCGCAGATAATGCAGTAATGCTTGAAGATGCCGCTAAAGGATTAGAACCTCAAACAAGAAAATTATTTGAGGTATGCAGAATGAGAAAAATACCTATTTTTACTTTTATTAACAAGATGGATAGACCGGGCAGAGAACCTTTTTCGTTGCTTGATGAAATTGAATCAGAGCTTGGTTTGAATACTTTGCCCGTTAATTGGCCAATTGGTATAGGTGAGGAATTTAGAGGAGTTATTGATAGATTTACAAGAGAGGTTATTTTATTTGATAAAGCTGTTAGAGGGAAACAGTCAAATGAGAAAAGAATGAGTTTAGATGATAAAGAACTTTCAAAATATGTAGAGAAAGAATTACTTGAGATCTCTCTTGAAGAGCTCGAGGTCCTTGATGAGGCAGGTTCGAAATTAGAAAAAGAAGAAATTTTTAATGGTTCACTTACTCCTGTTTTCTTTGGCTCGGCGATGACAAATTTTGGGGTAAGACCTTTTTTAGATAGTTTTTTAAAAATGGCTCAAAAACCAACTTCAAGAAATAGTAATAAGGGAGATATTGAGCCTGCAAGCGATGAATTTAGCGGTTTCGTATTTAAGTTACAGGCAAATATGGATCCAAAGCATAGAGATAGAGTTGCTTTTATAAGAGTTTGTAGTGGAAAATTTGAAAAGGATATGTCAGTCAAGCACTCAAGAACAGGAAGAACTATTAGATTATCTCGACCTCAAAAAATATTTGGTCAAGACAGAGAAGTAGTTGATGATGCCTATCCTGGAGATGTGATTGGACTTAATAACCCTGGAATGTTTTCTATCGGAGATACTTTATATACAGGCACTCATCTTGAATATGAGGGTATACCCTCCTTTAGTCCTGAAATATTTAGTTGGCTAAGAAATCCAAACCCTTCAGCATTTAAAAACTTTAGGAAGGGAGTAAACGAACTTCGTGAAGAAGGTGCTGTTCAAATACTTTATGACTTTGATGAGAGCAAAAGAGATCCTATCCTTGCAGCTGTTGGACAATTACAGTTGGAAGTAGTTATTCATAGATTAAAAAATGAATATGGTGTAGATGCCAATCTTGAATCTATGCCATACCAATTGGCACGATGGGTTTCAGTTGGATGGTCAGCCATTGACGAATTAGGAAGGATCTTTAATTGCAAAGTAGTAAAGGATTGCTGGAATAGGCCAGTGATTCTTTTTAAGAATCAGTGGAATCTTAATCAATTTATTGAAGATAATGAGAATTTAGATTTAAAAAAAGTAGCACCTGTTGTTAGTGGGGTGGAACCAATTGTTTTATAAAGTCCTATTGGATAATAAAATTGGTTAATCTATAGTTATTGTAAAAATCAATTGGATTCAAATAAAAGCAAAAATAATCCCGATAAAACTCCCTATGAAATATTAGGTGTTGAAGAAGGTGCCGATTTTGAAGATATACAAAAAGCTAGAGATCTTAAAGTTAAGGAGGCTGGTGAAGATCTACTACTTAAGGCAAAAGTAGAATCATCTTTTGATCAATTGTTAATGGGTAGTTTGAAAGCAAGGCAGTCAGGGAATGTTAGTTTCGAAGCTCAAAATGCTTCTAAGAAAGAGAAACAAATTAATAAACTCATTAATAATGATTTCCCGCTTTTATCAAAAATAAAAAATTTGAATAATAATGCTAACAAGACAAACGAATATAGCCTTCCCAAAATAACCCCTCCATCTTTTGATAACCTTTCAATCAAATTATCTGTTGGATTATTATTTTTGATAATACTTTTAATTAGTCCTGATTCTTACAACAGACTTCTGCTTTCTATCTCAACTTTAATCCTTACGTATATTCAAATTAAATCAGGTAAAAAGTTTATTAGTTCTCTTGGATGGAGTGTGACATTTCTTTCAATAGGATTAATATTTGGAGGTTTATTTGAAACTAACTCATTTATTCAGGAAATATCTAATAACTCTTTATCAATTCAAAAAATTCAAAGTTTACCAGCAATGATAATTTTGTGGATAGGAGTAATTTTCCTTTAAATTAATTTTTAATCATCTCTTTAATCTCTTCAGAATTTATTAGATATTTATTCTTGCAAAATTCGCAAACTAATTCGGCTTTTCCTTCTTTAATTAAAATATCTTCTAACTCGTTTTTATCAAGCATTTTCATTGCATTTAAACTTCTCTGTCTGGAGCACCTACATTCAAATCTAACTTCTTGAGTTCGAGCTTTCTCGGAAATTGATTTATCGTCAATATCTGGAAATATATTTTTTATTAGTGAAAGAAGATTATCTTTTGATTTAAATAAGTCTTCACTAAAAGAATTAATTTCTTTACATCTTTCTTCAAGCAGCGAGACTAATAATGGATCAGTTTCTTTCTTTGGTAAAACTTGAGCTAACAATCCTCCGCTAGAAATAATATTTTTATTTTGAATCTTTTCCCCAATAAATACAGCAGAAGGAGTCTGCTCAGAATGATATAAATAAGATGCTAAATCTTCAGCAATATTTCCATTAACTAACTCAACAGTGCTGGTAAAAGGTTCTCCAAAACCATTATCCCGTATGACATTTAAATAGCCTGTCCCTAATGCTTTTGTGAAATCAAAAGAATATTGATTTGACTTGGTTTTGACTAGATCTAATTCCAAATTAGGATTTCCTACATAACCTCTAACTTTCCCATCTCTGCCCGCATCCACAAGTAATCCCTTTAAAGGGCCATCAGATCTTACTCTTAAAGTGACTCTCCCATGCATTACTTTCATCGAACTTGCTAAAAGAAGAGAGGCGCTGAAAGCTCTCCCCAGTATAGAGGTGGTTAGATAAGACAATCCATGCCTTTCTTTCGCTTCCATTGATGCATCTGTTGTTAATACCGCAACTAGCCTTATTCCACCATTAGCCGCAGTTGCGCGTACAATTTTATCCCCCATAATTTCCTTTCGTTAATTCCTTAATCTTTCCTTGTTCAAGAACTAATATTTTAGACGGTATCCCCTCAAATAATGAGGGTTCATGAGTAACGATAATTATTGTATTTTTATTTTTGAGATTGAGAACTAAATTCTTAACATCATTTTTCATTGACCAATCAAGACCAGCAGTTGGTTCGTCAAGTAAAAGAATAGTTGGATTTCTCATTAGTTGAACTGCTACAGCTAATCTTCTCTGTTGACCACCACTTAATTTCTCAGGAGGTTGAGTAAGATTTATATCTGATAGCCCAACTTTTTTTAAAACTTGCTCTATATTTTTTTCTCTCAATGATTTATAACCAATTTTTAATTCTTTCCCAATGGTTGTTCCTAAAAAGTATCTTTCTGGGAATTGGAATACTACTCCACTTATCCATCTTCTTTGCCTAGCAGTGATATTTTTATTTTTCCAAGTAATCTTTCCTTTCTGAGGAGTAATTAGTCCACTTATTATTTCCAATAGAGTAGTTTTCCCTGAACCACTTTTGCCACAAATTAATATAATTTCATTTTCATGAAGATTGAAACTAATATCATCTAATATTTTTTTATTTCCTGTTTGAGGTTGATAAGTAATATCTTTTAAATCAAGCATTATTAATTTAGTTGTAGGTATAAAATTTAAACTTTGAATTATCAACTTATAATAACTATAGATCTAAAAAAAAATAACAGTAAAAATGAATATTGCATTTAGAGAAGTTGATCCTTTTAATTGTTGGATTTGGATAAAATTCTTTGAAATACCTACTGAAGCAGAAAAAAACTACTTAGATGGAGTTTTTGATAGTTGGTATGTTTTAGGTAGGTTAGGTGGTTTTAATTCTGAAAATTTACAAACTCATGAAGAGGGTTCTGATTTAAGTTGGATGTCATACGATAATGAGCAAAAAGAATCTGCCCTTCCTGCCTTGATGCATAATTTAGGTGTTATGGAATATCAAAATTTATGGTCAAGAAGTTGGGTTGATTTTGGAACTTCAGATTCACTTTCTATTGATATTTTAATAAATGCGTTAAATGAGATATCTAATAATTATGTAAAAATTGATGAATTAATAATTGGGGGAGAAAATAGTGATTGGTCGATTGAGGAACATGAAGATTTGGTTTTTAAAAATTGATTTTTATATATGGATGATTTAACAAGATTATTTATACAGAATGAAAGAATAATTAATAACAAGAACAATAATTTAAAACTTACAAATAATGAAGCGCGCTATATAAATAAAGTAATGCGAATAAAATTTGGTAAAGAAATATTTATCACTAATGGGCAAGGTTCATTATGGAAAGCTATAAACTTAGAGGATAATTCTATAAAGATAAACAATATTTATAATCCTTATTTATTTAAAGAAAAAGAAAAAATTTTATTAGGAATAGCTGTTGTTATTCCTAAAAATGGTTTTGAAGATATTCTAAAAATGTGTACTGAAATAGGAATTGATTTTATACAACCTTTGTATTCAGATAGACAAGTTAAGAAGTTTACAAACTTCTCAAATAAACTTATAAGATGGAATTCGATTGTTAATGAAGCTGTTGAACAATGTGAGAGATTATGGAGACCATCTATTTTGAGTGATATTAATTTATTCGACTGGATAAATTCCATAGAAAATAAAGATATAATTTCAGTATCTGTTACAAGAGATGTTAGCTCTGATAATTTAAACTATTGGTTAAAAAAAAAGCAAAGTTTTTTGGATAAAAAAGGAGGAGTTTTATGGAATGTAATTGGACCGGAGGGAGGCTGGTCCAAAGGTGAAATTGAATTTTTTAATAAAAATCAAATTGCTTTTGTAAAACTTTCAGAAACCATTTTAAGAACTTCAACAGCTACTGTTAATGCAACTTCAATTCTTAGTCAATGGCGTAATGATCTTAAATTAATTCTTTAAAAAAAATGAATTTACTTTCTAATGATTTTTTACTTGGTTTTTTAATTAATTTTATTCTAATTTCTTTGTTTTTTAGAGTCCCATTGATGACAAAAGGGGGGTGGATAAGTGCTGGGGTATTAGGGTCTATTTTATGGGGATGTTTGTTATGGCAAGGTTGGAGTTCAGTCGTAATATATTTATTCCTTGGATCTCTTGTGACAAAAATTGGTTATAAATTTAAAAATGAAAAAGGGATAGCTGAAAAAAGAGGTGGTAAAAGAGGTCCTGAAAATGTTTGGGGTTCGGCTGCAACTGGATTGTTTTTTGCAATAATGGTTAAATTGAATTTTACTAATTTAGTTTTTTACAAAATTGGTTTTGCTGCAAGTTTTGCAGCAAAGTTGGCAGATACTTTTGGTAGTGAAATAGGAAAAAGATTTGGTAGGAATACATATCTAATTACTTCGTTTAGAAAAGTTGAAAGAGGAACAGAAGGAGGAATTAGTTTAGAAGGCACAGCGGCAAGTGCCTTAGGTGCAATATTTATGTCATTAACAATGTTTATTTTAAATATTATCTCAACAAAATATCAATTTTTGATAGTTGCAATTTCTGGTTTTTTAGCAACAATTTCTGAAAGTTTTATTGGAGCTAAATTTCAAGACAAATATAAATTAAGTAATGAATTAGTAAATTCTATTCAAACAAGTATTTCTTCTATAATTGCTATTTTTGTACTAATTTTTTACCTCAAAATTTCTAGTTAAATTACCTTTTGTTAAAATTAGGATTCCTTCCATTTATTAAGAATATCCCAACTTTTAAGACGTTGATAAATCCAAAGATGTCCATTCTCATTTAAGTGTATACCATCCTCTGCGATCCAATTCTTACTTCTATTATCTGAGTACATTTCTCTAAAAGTTGGCAGGAAAGGGACATTTTGATTTATACAGACTTCTTCCATTCTTCTTTCATAAGAATGGCAGAAATCATTTGAATACCATAAACATCCAGCAAATGGCATTTTGTTTTCATCAACTGGGGTTAGCCCAATTACAAATACTTGAGTTTGGGACTTCATTTCAAAAATTAATCTTTCTAATCCATACTCGAATCCATTTATCTCTAATTGGTGCCGCCCATTTTTTTGTCCAATTGTTGGAGTATCATTAAGACCCACATTTAAGAGGATAGCTTTGGGCTTATTTCTTCTTGTTTCTCCTCTTGATGACCATTCTTTTTCCCAACGTAAAGAAACCTTTTCAATTCCATCTCCTCTTACCCCTAGTGGATAAATAATTGGAAAATCATGAAATTTAGACCAATCTTTTCTTAGTCTTTCGCACCATCCTCCTCCTACAGTATCCCCCCATCCATATACTGAACTATCTCCGATTACAACCAATTGTTTTGGTAAAACAGGCACTATTTTCCCTTAAATTATTTCACTTGATTTGAGGAGATTTTTATTTCTAATCAAGTTAGATTACTTTTGATTTTACCATTTATTAATTCTCCAATTATTGCAATTGAGCTATAAGCAAACAAAATCACTAGAACTTCTTCCCATGCAAATGAACTCAATGATTCTTGAAGTTGCCAACCTAAACCAACACCACCAATTACTCCTAGAATGGCTGTTTCTCTAATTATGATTTCGGATCTATAAGCACAATATGCTAAGTAACTTTTTGATTGTTTAACAAATAATCCGAAAAGCCAACTAGAACTCTTTGCAACTCCTAATGATTTCATCGCAATATATTGTTTATTATCTTGGTTATGTAAATTCGCTAAAAGCAATTTGCCTGTTATGGCTGCGTTATGTAATCCTAATGTTATTGCTGCTAAAGATATTGAAGGATCATTAAACATTAAAAGGATTAGAATTAATATAGGCGATGGTATTAAACGAAATAAAAATGAGATTATTCTGATAATTGTAATTCCTATTTTATTATTTAAAATCAATATAAAAATTGGAGGAAAACTTATAGCTATTCCAGTAGATAAAAGACATAAAACTATTGTTTCTAATAATAGCTTTAAAAAATCGTATGAAATAAAATTAAAGTTTGATATCAAAAGATTATTGATTGAATTAAAAGGTATTGCATTTTTATTAAATATAAAATAAACAAAGAAAGATAAAGAAAATAAACTAATACAAAATAAAGCTATTACAAAAGAGGTCAAAAAATTCTTAGAAGTGTTAGAGAGGTTGAATCTTTTTAATAGTTTTTTTGAGATAATAATTAAAAAAGCTAAACCCCAAAGATAAGTCCATAGCTCTCGGAAATTCAAAGTTTGAAAGGATAAAAATATACTTGTGCCTATTCCTCCAACTCCAAACAATCCCAAAACTGCTGTACTTCTTATGGCACATTCCAAACGGTATAAACCAAAATTTTTAAAGGTTTCTATCACTGGAGCCCAAACTAATGTTATTAAAGTGGAAGATTTAATACCATTAATTTGTTTAATTGATTCAATAGTTTTAAGATTAATATTTTCTATTTGCTCACTAAAAACTTTTGCATTTATAGCAACATAAGGAATGCAAATAGCTATTATTCCAATTGAAAAATTTATACCATATATTTGCAATAATATAAGTCCCCAAATTATTTCATGAATCGATCTTATAAAAGTTAAAAATAAATTTAAAAATCTCTTTAAAAATATAGGTAAATTTAATATTTTATAAAAAATTTCTGAAGATAATATTCCAAAAATAACCCCAAATATAATACTTATTAGCCAACTAAAAAATGCAATAAAAATAGTTTCATTTAATCTTTTTACTAAGGTGAAAATGATTTCATTATTAATTTTTGGATTAAAGGCAGAAATAATAAATTCTTTAAATAATTCAATTCCTCCAATATGAAAATTAATAAATAGTTCATAGGCTATAGGTATACAAACTAGTATTGGTAGAAAAGTTATTGAAGAAGAATTTAATTTTAATTTATTCAATTATCTAATAAATCTTGTTTAAATGATATTTTTTTAATTTAGTTTTCTCTAAATCAAATAATATTTCACCATTTTTCATTCCAATAATTCTATTAAAACCATCTAATAAATCTAATCTATGCAAAGAAATTAAAGTAGTATTAGGAACTTTTATTTTATTTTTATTTTTAGTAATTAATAATAGATTTTTAATATTAGAAGTTAGTTTTGGATCTAAATTATTAAAAGGCTCATCAGCAAGTAGGATATCTGACTCTTGAATTAATGATCTTGCAATAGCAACTCTTTGTTTTTGGCCTCCAGATATTTTTCTAATATTTTTGGAAAAAATAGATTTCTTAAGATTACAAACTTGCATATATTGATGAGCTTTATTAAAAGAACTTATATTTAGTAAATTTTTAAAAGCAAATAGGAAACTTTGTTTTCCAAGAAGTCCACAATTTACATTTTGTTCTGCTGATAGATCTTCTATTAATCTTAAATCTTGCCAGATAGTTGATATCTTACTCTTTTGATATAAGTTTAATTTATCAAATTCCGTATTAAATAATTTGACTCTACCTTTGTTAGGCTTGAGTGTTCCGTTAAGAATAGATATAAGAGTAGTTTTACCCGCGCCACTTTTGCCTAATAAGGCAATTTTTTCACCCGATTTAATTCGTAAACTTAACTTGTTTAAGGTGAAATTATTTTTATTTTTATAGCTTACCTCTTTTAATTCGAGAAGAGGATTAATCATCTGATTTTTTTTAATTTTCTCGCGATTACCTCGATATTTTTATAGTCACTAGATTCTGCTTCTATAAATTTTTTTGCGTTGAACATATCTAATATCTTTTTATTTTCTTTATTTTTAATATCCAAATTAAGAATTGTAGATTTAAGTTCTTTAGTAAAACCTTTTCGAAATCTATTATCAAGATTTCCTTGAGCAACCCAATGATAGTCAACATAATCAGGAGTAATCCAAAAAAGATTTACATTTTTTGTTCTTTTAGGATTATTTTTAAGATTATTTTCCCACACTTGTTTATTTAAAGCTCCTGCATCAAAGGCTCCACTATTAACTAAAGCGATAGTTGCATCATGACTACCGCTAAATCCTACTCTTTTTCCTTTAAAGTTTTCTATTTTTATTCCAGCATCATTAAGGTAATATTCTGGCATTAACCTTCCAGATGTTGAATTTTCAGAACCAAAAGTAAATCTTAGATTCTTGAGCTTTTTAAGTCCATTTTTATTGGAAATTGAATCAAGTTTTACTTTCTTATTCACAATAAAAACGCTTTTAAATTCTTTATCAATATCTCGTTGAGCAATCACAATTGCATTAGGGGTTTGTAATCTTGCCTGAACTCCGGATAAACCACCAAACCATACTAAATCTAAATCATTTGTTCTAAATCCAGTAACCGCAGCAACATAATTAATAACGGGAATATACTTTACCTTTACATCTAGAGTCTTGGCTAATTCTTTTGCAAACAAATTAAATCTTTTGTCTAATACCTCTTGATTTTGATCAGGAATTGCCCCAATCTTTAAAACTTTTGGATTCGCATTCAAAGGTGATGAAAGAGTCGCAAAAAAAATAGTAGAGGTTACAACTAACTTTTTGATGTTAATAAAAATCTTATTCATTTAAAAGTAATAATTTAAAATGCCTTTCTCTAATCTTGTTAAGCCATCAAGAATCTTTTCTTTTGAAGAGGCACAAGATATCCTAATACATTGATCATCACCAAAAGGTTTTCCAGGCACCACCACTAAACCATAATCATTAAGAATTCTTTTGCAAAACTCTACAGAAGTCATGGATTTATTAGGTAATCTAGGAAATGCATAAAAAGCTCCATTAGGTGGATATATAAATAGTCCTTCGATATTTTTTAGCCCTTTATAAAGGACTTCTCTTCTTAGATCATAATGGCTATTGATTTCTAAGAAAAATTCTCGGTTTATTTTTAAAGCCTCTAAAGCACCTCTTTGAACGAAAGAACAAACATTACTTGTACTTTGGCTTTGTAAGGCTGATGATGCTTTAATAACATCTTTTTGTCCTACTAAATAACCAACTCTCCACCCAGTCATTGCCCAACCCTTTGCAAAACCATTAATTATAAAAATTCTTTCTTTTAGATCAGTTGCTAGTGAAGCTAAACTTAAATGCTTAAATTCTTTTTTAAGAATTAATTCGTAAATCTCATCTGAAAGAATATTAATATTTTTATTTTCTCTTACTAATTCTGCAATTTGTAACAAATCTTCTTTTGGCATTACTCTACCAGTTGGATTGTTGGGAGAATTAATAATTATAAATTTAGTTTTTGGAGATATCTTAGATTTTAAATCTTGTATATTTATTTTGAATCCATCTTCAGCAGAAGAATTTAGGAATACAGGCTTTCCCCCTGCCAATCTAACCATCTGAGGATAGCTTAACCAATAAGGAGCAGGTATAATAACTTCGTCGCCATCATTCAATAAAACCTGGAACAAATTATAAATTGCCTGTTTTGCTCCATTTGTTACCATTACATTTTCATATTCAACATTTAAATTGTTTTGGGTTTGAAGTTTTTCAGCAATGGCTTTTCTAAGTTCTAAATCTCCTGAGGCAGGACCATATTTTGTATATCCATCAAATATAGCCTCACTTGTTGCTTTTAATATTTCATTGGGAGCATCAAAGTCTGGTTCTCCAGCACTTAAATTACAGATGTCTTTTCCCTCTTTTGCGAGTTGATTAGCTTTAGCACTTATCTGCAGAGTAAGTGAAGGCTCAATAGAGAGTGCTCTTTTTGATAAATTTACTTCACTCATTTGATCTAAAGTTCTTTAAATATAACTTTTGAAAAATTTATTTTATTAATAAATTAAGAATAAGTAAAAGTATCACAGATTGGTTTAATTTGGTTCATTTTCTTAATTTAATTTATTTTCGTATTGTCTTTTATGAAAAATTAAAATGTGGAGTGAAGAATTATATAGTTATTATTATTTTTTAAATCATTTTTAGTTTTAATATTATTTATAAGCTTTGAACTTAAATTTGCTTTGAAAAGATTAGTCATTAGTAGAGGTAATGTATTTGCAAATTTATTAATTATTGGGGAAGCACCTGGTGCTCAAGAAGACTTAGAGGGAGAGCCTTATGTTGGTAGATCAGGGAAATTGTTAGATGAACTATTAATAGAAGCAGGAATTGACTTACAAAAGGATGTATATTTTTGCAATGTAATTAAATGTCGTCCTCCAAACAATAGAAAACCAACTAATAAGGAAATAAATATTCATAAACCATGGTTAATGCAGCAAATTAAACTAGTAGATCCAAAATTTATTATTTTAACCGGTTCGACTGCTATGAGAACTATTTTGGAAATAAAGAATCCAATTTCTAAAACAAGAGGAAAATGGTTTAAGAAAGGTGGGAGAGAAATTATTACTATTTTTCACCCATCTTATTTGTTGAGATTCTCTTCAAAAGAGGTTGAAAAACCATATGATCTAACTTTAAAAGACCTTAAGAAGGTTAGTAGTAAACTATATGCTTTATAATTTAAGTAAGATTTTTTGAATTTCTAGAATTTAATGTCACTTACTCAATCAAAAGAGGTGAATAGTCTCTCAAGGAGATATTCAACTTATATTGAGAGAAGGATAACTAGAACAGTAATGGTTGGGAATATCGCAATTGGTAGTGATTATCCAGTAAGAGTTCAATCGATGATAAATGAAGATACCATGGATGTGGATAATTCTTATTTAGCAATTAAAAGACTTCATGAAGTTGGATGCGAAATAGTAAGACTAACTGTTCCTTCTCTAGCTCATGCAAAGGCTGTTGGGGATATTAAAGAAAAATTAATAAAAAATAATATAGATACCCCCTTAGTTGCAGATGTTCATCACAATGGAATGAAAATTGCAATGGAGGTTGCAAAACATGTTGATAAAGTAAGAATTAATCCAGGATTATTTGTTTTTGAGAAATCAGATCCTACAAGGACTGAATATACTGAAGCTGAGTTTGAGACTATTAAAAAAACAATTCTTAAAAGATTTACTCCACTTGTAGAAGTTTTAAAGTCAGAGAATAAAGCTTTAAGAATTGGAGTTAATCATGGATCTTTATCCGAGAGGATGCTTTTTACTTATGGAGATACACCTTTAGGGATGACAGAATCTGCAATGGAATTCGTCAAAATATGCGATGAGCTTGATTTTCATAACATCATTATTTCTATGAAAGCATCAAGAGCACCAGTGATGTTAGCTGCATATAGAATGATTGCAGATAGATTAGATGCAGAAGGATATAACTACCCTTTGCATTTGGGTGTTACTGAAGCAGGAGATGGTGATTATGGAAGGATTAAGAGTACTGCAGGTATAGGAACACTTCTTGCTGAAGGTCTTGGAGATACTATCAGAGTTTCTCTAACTGAAGCTCCTGAAAAGGAGATTCCAGTATGCTATTCAATTTTGCAATCTTTAGGATTGCGAAAAACAATGGTTGAATATATAAGTTGTCCTAGCTGTGGTAGAACGCTTTTTAATTTAGAGGAGGTTGTAGATAAAGTGAGGAAAGCCACTTCCCATTTGACTGGTTTAGACATAGCAATAATGGGTTGTATAGTAAATGGTCCAGGAGAAATGGCAGATGCTGATTACGGTTATGTAGGTAAAGGTAAAGGTACAATTGCTCTTTACAGAAGAAAAGAAGAGATAAAAAGAGTACCTGAGGATGAAGGGGTTGATGCTTTAATTCGGCTCATTAAAGATGATGGAAAATGGATTGATCCCTAAACTTATTTTTAATTTATAATTTAATTAATAGAAAAATTAATGCTTATTACCGACCCTTGAATATAAAAAAATTGTTTAAAAATCAACTTATCTTTTTAATAGTGACAACTTTTTCTGGGATATTGGTGAGTAATCATTCAAAGGCGACAATTTTAGAAAATAACTACAAAGAGGTTATTGATCACGTTTGGCAAATAGTATATAGAGACTTCCTTGATTCAAGTGGGAAATTTGAGAGATCTAATTGGATTAATTTAAGAAAGGAATTTTTAGCAAAAAAATATTCAGATAATAATGAAGCTTATGATGCAATTAGAGATATGCTTTCAAATTTAGATGACCCATATACAAGATTTCTAGACCCAAAAGAATTTAATCAAATGAGAATAGATACTTCAGGAGAATTAACTGGAGTCGGAATACAAATTGCTAAAGATAAAGAATCTGATTCTATAATTATTATTTCTCCTATAGAGGGAACTCCTGCTTATGAGGCTGGAATTAAAGCTAAAGATATGATTTTATCAATCGATAATGTATCTACTAAAGGGTTGAATATTGAGGATGCAGTTAAATTAATAAGGGGCAGAAGGGGTACAAAAGTTAAACTTGAAATCCTAAGAAATGGGAATTCTTTTTACAAGTCCTTATTAAGAGAAAGGATAGAATTAAAATCAGTGACAAGCAAAATCAATGAAACTAAAGATGGATTATTAATAGGTTACGTGAGATTAAAGCAGTTTAATGCTAATGCATCAAGAGAGATGAAAGATACATTAAAAGATTTAGAAATAAAAAAAGTTTCTGGATATGTTCTTGATTTAAGAAGTAATCCCGGAGGATTATTAGAATCTAGTATTGATATTTCGCGTCAATTTATTGATAAAGGCATAATCGTAAGCACCTTATCTAAAGATGGTTTGAGAGAAACAAAAAGAGGAAATGGTAAGGCTTTAACAAAAAAACCTTTAATTGTACTTGTCAATGAAGGTTCGGCGAGTGCAAGTGAAATAGTCTCCGGAGCAATAAGAGATAATAACAGAGGTAAATTAGTAGGTAAGAAAACTTTCGGCAAAGGCCTTGTTCAGTCTATGCGAACTTTGGTGGATGGTTCAGGGTTAACAGTTACGGTGGCAAAATACTTAACTCCCAATGGAACAGATATAAATAAGTTTGGAATTACTCCAGATATAGAAGTCAAGATGAATTCCAATCCAATTCTTCAAAGAGAAATTGGTACTAAAAGAGATAGACAATATAGAGCTGGTGAGAAAGAACTTCTTAAAATTATTAAAAAAACTAAATTAGTAAGTCAGTTTCAACCTGATTCTGCAAATGTATTAGCTTTTTTTAAAAATAATGAAAATAATTTCGTTTATTCATTGAATTAGATGCTCATATCCAGCATTCTTTTTATTGGTTTGTAAGCTTTTTTAATTATTTCAGGGTCTAATTCAATTGAAGGGGAATTGTTTTTTAAACAATCTAAAATTTTTTCTAATGTATTCAATTTCATATATGGACACTCATTACATTTACAACCATCAATATCTGGTACTTCAATAAAATTTTTATTAGGTTCTTTCTTTTTCATTTGATGAATTATCCCAGGTTCAGTTAAAACCATATAAGTATCAGAATAATCATTACTAACGAAATCTAATAACTTACTGGTTGAACCAATAAAATCTGAAAGTACTAATAAATTTTGGCTGCACTCAGGATGGGCGATTACTTTTGCATCGGGATGTTTGTACTTTAATTTTAATAAGGCCTCTTCACTAAATGTTTCATGAACTATACAGCTGCCTGGCCAAAGTTTAAGTTTTCTCCCTGAGTTTTTTTGAACCCATCGACCAAGATTTTTATCTGGCGCAAATATAATTTTTTTATCTTTAGGAATTTTTTCTACTAATGAAACAGCATTGCTACTTGTGCAAATTAAATCACTTTGAGCTTTTACTTCTGCAGTACAGTTTATATAACTTACAACATAATGATCTGGATTTTCTTCTCTAAATTTTTGGAATTCTTCTGCAGGACAATCATCAGCCAAAGAACAACCTGCATCAATATCAGGTAATAAAACTGTTTTGTTTGGGCTAAGTATTTTTGCTGTTTCTGCCATGAAATGGACACCACAAAAAATTATTATGTCTGCATCATTATTTGCGGCTTTCCTAGAAAGGTCTAATGAATCTCCAATAAAATCAGCGATATCTTGAATTTCTGGCGCTTGATAATAATGAGCAAGAATTATCGCATTAGCTTTTAAGCAAAGCTCCTTAATTTCAGAAATCAAATCTTTTTCGTTGTGAATTGATTTCTGTTTTGCAGTAGAAGTTATACTGGTCAGGATTTACAATGTCTCTTAATAGATTATATGCCTTTAAATAGAAAAAATTCTGACAAATTTAAAAATTGCTATTGTTGGTGACTGTCACGGTCAGTGGTCTGAAGCGGATATTAGGATTTTATCGCTTATAAAACCAGATATTGTTCTATTTATTGGAGATATTTCTGATGGTAGTATCAAAATAATAAAGAAGATTAATCTAATAAAAATTCCTACTTATGTGATTTTGGGAAATCATGATCGAGGTAAACACTCCACAGGAGAGACTCTTTTAAAACAGATTCGTATTTTGCAAGAAAAATATTGTGCTTGGGATTTGAAAATATTTAATAATCAGTTAAATATTTTAAGTGCCAGGCCCTGTAGTTCAGGAGGTGGTTATTATCTTTCAAATGAGGTTAAAGCTGTTTATGGACCTATAAGCGAACAAGAGTCAGTTAATAAAATCATTAAAAGTTCAGAAAAAAATATTAGAGAATTACCTCTTGTTTTAATATCACATGCAGGTCCTTCAGGCTTGGGATCAGACTCTACAAGTATTTGTGGTAAAGATTGGAAAGAGCCTCCTTGTGACTGGGGAGATAGAGATTTAGCTGTTGCTATTTCAGAAATACAAAAAAAAAGAAAAATTGACCTTGTCATTTTTGGACATATGCATAATCGTCTGAAAAGAAATCAAGGTTTGAGAAATATGTTCAAAATTGATAAAGAAGGTACAGCTTATTTGAATTCTGCAATAGTTCCGAGATATAAAAAGAATATAGAGGGCGAATTATTAGTAAACTTTTCATGGGTTGAGTTTGTAGATAGTGAAATCTCCCATATTTCTCACAGATGGTATTCAGAGGCAGGGGAGATATCTGAAGAAGAAATATTTTTTAGAAATGGAGATTTTTAGCAGGAAATTTTTAACTTTTTTTCGGTTTCTCATATCTAGAGAATACGGTTTGTGATAAAAGGTATCCTGCAATTGCTGCCGCTGCAAAGGTAAGTCCATTTTTGAATAACGGTAATACTTCGCTTGTTCTAGAAATTATTGGTGCTAAACCAAAAATGCCAAATAGCATTCCCCATAAAGGAGAAAGAAGAGCTAAAAATCCAATTGATATGATTTGACCCTCTTTTCTAGGAGCGGCAGCAAATCCTGCAACTAATCCTCCTAAGATAGAAGTACACAAAGTCCATATATATTGTTCTTTTGGTAATCCAGGAACAACCTGGCAACCTCCTCTATTAAGACAAATTTTTACTGAATTAATTGCATCTAATACTGCGCCATCTTCTCCATGATCTTTTACATAATATTGATTTCCGAATCTTGTTTGAAGTTCCACCCAAAATAATCTTGGCATGAAAGCAAAATATGCTTCACCAACATTAAAATTTAATAAATTACCTCCTCTAGGATCTGCAATTACTAATAAACTTGTTTCATCTAAATCCCAATAATCTTTAATAGCAATTCCTGGGACACTTTCAAATTGAGATAAATATTTAATCTTCCAACCACTTTCCTTTTCTAAGTTATTAAGATTTTCCTCTAAAGATTTTTTCTGATATGGGCTTAATGTCTTAGCTAAGTCAATAACAGGTGTTTTTTCTTCAGGTAAAAGATTTGGATTATTAATAGCAAAAGAAGGTTCATTAAAAATTAAAATTACTATAGATAGAAATATTCCTAAGAAATAGTTAATCTTTGAATGCATAAAAGTTTTTTTGTCTTTATTTATTTTCGCCGATGAAAAGCCTACCCGCGAATAATCAAGAATGGTTAATAAAAAAAATAATAAAAAAGGGAGGAACTATAAGTTTTTATGACTACATGGATTTGGTTTTGAATGACCTAAATAATGGATACTACGGAAGTGGTAAAGCTAATTTAGGCTCTAAGGGTGATTTTGTTACTTCACCTTCAATGTCAGATGACTTTGCGTTTTTGTTATCGAAACAAATTTGCGAATGGTTGATACAAGTAAAAAGTAAATCAATTTGTGATGATAAGTTATCAGTGATTGAGTTTGGAGCAGGAGACGGCAGTCTTATGAGTGGTCTCCTCGAATATATCTTTATTAATGATAAAAAAATATTAAAAAATGTTTGCTTTATCATTATTGAGCCAAATAATGGAATGATAAAAAAACAGCAAAAGAAATTAGAAAAATATCTAAAACTGGGTTTTGATTTATTATGGAGAAGTTTAGAGGAATTGGAAGATAAAAGTTTAAATGGGGTTGTATTAGCTAATGAGGTTCTCGATGCTTTGCCAGTAGAAAGAATAACAAATTTAAAAGGTAAAATGCATCGGCAAGGAGTCTCGATAGATCAGAAATCAGGAAGATTGTTCTTTGAAGCAATTTCAATTACAAAAGAATTAGAAAAAAATATTACCTCTGCTCAGGAAAAATTAGATATTAATATTCCCCCTAAATATGCTCCAGAAGGATGGACGACCGAATGGCATATAGATAATAAAAAATGGTTAAAAGCTATTTATGCAAAAATCAATAATGGAATTTTATTAATAATTGACTATGCCAAAGAAGCTAAAAGATATTATTCATTGGGTAATAGTAATGGGACATTAATTTCATATAAAAACCAAAAAATTATTGAAAATATTTTTGAGTCTCCAGGGGATTGTGATTTAACTTCGCATATTTGTATAGAAAGTTTAATTTATGATTCGGAAACTTTAGGTTTTGAAACTATTGGAATAGTTAAACAAGGAGAGGCATTATTGTCACTTGGTTTGGCCGAACGACTTTTTGAAATTCAGAACGAACTAAAGGATGATATCTCAAAAGCTCTTTCTAGAAGAGAAGCCTTGTTGAGATTAGTTGACCCGATCTGTCTAGGAGATTTTAAATGGTTTGTTTTTAGTAAATTTAATAATAAGAAAGTTAAAATAAATTCAATCTGTATTCGCTAATCGAAATATTTTAGGAATTGCGTCTCATTTATATCATTAAATATATCAACTTCTCCAAGCTTTATAGGTAATATAAATCTCATTTTTCCATTACGTACTTTTTTATCACCCATAAGTATTTTCATTACTTCATTCTTTTTAATTTTAGGTGTTTGTGTCGGTAGACCATAGCTTTCAATAAGATGATCTTGCCTTGAAGAATGTTCTTTTGGCCACAAATTTTTTTCAGTTGCAATGTCTCCTGCAATCTTCATTCCTATTGATATTGCTTCGCCATGTAGATACTCTCCATATCCACACAAATTTTCTATTACGTGGCCGAAGGAATGACCATAATTTAATATTGCTCGAATACCATTTTCTTTCTCGTCTTCAGAAACTATACAAGCCTTAGTTTTAATTGATTTATTGATTATTTTTATTAATGATTCGTTTTCGAGATTGAGAATTTTATCTCTATTATTTTTATTTTCTAAGTATTCAAAAAGAGATTTGTCTTTTATGACTCCATATTTGATTACTTCCGCCATGCCTGCTTTGAATTCCCTCGTTGGTAACGTTGTTAGGGTTTCAGGGTCAATAAAAACTGCTTTTGGCTGATAAAAAGCTCCTATTAGATTTTTCCCTTTAGGATGATTAACGGCTGTTTTCCCACCTACCGATGAATCAACCATAGATAATAATGTGGTAGGGATTTGAATATATTCAATACCTCTTAACCATGTAGCGGCTGCAAAACCAGTGACATCGCCAACTATCCCTCCCCCAAGTGCAATCATTAGGGAATTCCTATCTAAACCAAACTCAAAAGCAGCATTAAATATCTCACTTAAACTTGCTAAATTTTTATTAGATTCTCCCGCTTTAATATTTAATATTTCAGCATTAAAATTATACTTTTTTAAATTATTAAGAATTTTCTCTCCAAATAATTTTGATATTTCTTTATTAGAAACAATAAGTATTTTTCTATCTTTGTTAATCCCAACTTGAGTTAGTTCTTTACCAATGCCATTAATTACTCCTTGTTTTATAGTAACTTCGTAAGAATTATCACTTAGAGGTACTAGTATTTTGTTCTTATTCACAATAAATGTCTTAGAAGAGTTTTTTATTAATATTAAAAATTGATTTTATTTATTCTAACCTTATCTTGAGTTAAAAATTAGATTAAAATAATCAGTTGTTAAGAATTGAAAATCATAATAAGATCATCATATGAATTTAAAAAGAAATATAGAAAATATAAAGAAAAATTATTCACTAGGAATAATTGGAGGTGGTCAATTAGCTTTAATGCTTGCTGAAGCTGCAAATAATAGAGGAATAAAAGTATGCGTTCAAACTAAATCTTTCAATGATCCAGCAGGTTCAAAAGCAGATAATGTAATTGAAGTTGATCCTTTAAAGGTAAAAGGTAATAAGGAATTAATTAAAGAGTGCAAAAGAATTATTTTTGAAAATGAATGGATTAAAATTGAAAAATTGAATTTAATTGATTCTGAAAATATTTTTGTACCAAGCCTTGAATCAATTCAACCTTTGATAGATAGAATATCTCAAAAAATATTAATAGAAAGATTGAACCTTCCATCACCAAGATGGAAAACATTACAGGGATTTAAAAGTCTTGATGATGAAGAAATTGAGTATTGGAATTTCCCTCTTATGATTAAATCTTATAAAGGAGGATATGACGGTAAAGGAAATAGAAAAATTAATACCAGAGAAGATTTGAATTCTTTTTTTGTTGAGACCAATTCAGAAGAATGGATAATTGAAGAATGGGTGGATTATAAAAATGAGTTTGCTTTAGTAGGATCAAGAGATTTTGATGGAACAATTAGATTCTTTCCAGTTGTCGAAACATTTCAAAAAAATAATATTTGTGATTGGGTTTTGTCTCCAGCTGAAATTGATTATGATTTGAAAACTTTTGCGAAAAATATTTTCTCATCAATAGTAAATGAACTTAATTATGTAGGAGTAATGGGAATTGAATTCTTTTATGGTGATAAAGGATTATTAATTAATGAAATAGCTCCAAGAACTCATAATTCCGCACACTTTTCTATTGAAGCTTGTTCTTCAAGCCAGTTTGATCAATATGTTTGTATATCTTCTGGCATTAAGCCTCCAGAAATAAAAATGAATTCCCAAGGATCCTTAATGATAAATTTACTAGGGTTGAGTAAAAAATTTCCTTTGCCCATAAAAAAAAGATTAGAATTGTTATCTCAAATTAGGGGTTCTAACCTCCATTGGTATGGTAAATCTAAAGAAAGTGTTGGACGGAAAATGGCTCATATTACGTTTTTACTTAACGAAGATAATCAGTCGAAAAGAGTTGAAAAATCAAAAGAAATCTTAAATAAGGTAAAAGAGATTTGGCCATCTCCAAATGACTAAAGAAATAAGTTAATATTTACTTACTGGATCTTTGGTCAAGTTCTTCTTTATGTGCTCTGATCTGACTCTTTTTCGACTTGAGGAGACTGTCGTGATGTGGACGTAAACCAATCCTGTAATTGGAAACGAAAGCCCACTTTGACTCCTCTTCTGGCTTTTCCAGGTCGATGCATCAGAGAACTGGCGGCGATTCGGTGTTACCTATCAAACTGCATGCTAATACAGGCTTTTGATAGGTAATTTTATTTCCAGAATTAAAAGAAAAAGGTAAATAAGAAATTCAATACTTGACGAACTATACCCATTGTACTTATATTTGTAGTACACATGTATTACTTACTAATGACTCTAGGAGGAGCTAATGTTTGGTCTAATTTTTCTTATGGCAGTCGTGTTGATTCACCCAATGGCTGGATACTTAACCCGCAAGGCAGCTTTTTAATCTTGTTTGAAAAGTGTAAGAAATCAAAACGGAACAACATCAATGTTTATACCCATCTCTTCTATGCAAATCATCTAGGAGAACCAGCAGGACTTAAAAACACAAGACTTCATGATCTCGACTCTGCGTTTGAAACATGGAATGAACTAATAGCTGGAGGATGGACTGAAGTAACAAACCAATTTCAAGAATCAGCATGACCTACTTAAATCCAATTAAAAAGAAACTTACAAAAGAGAATAGAAAAGTATCTGTTCAAGACCCATCAAAACTATTAGCAGAATTTTTTAGTGGCGTAGTAATTAAGCTCGATGAAGAATATATCTATGACTAATGGGAAATCCTCAGTCATGGGATTACTTCGAGCACAACTTAGAACTAAAAAGCAAACGCACAAAGATTTGCATTACTTGCACTCACTTTCGTTACAGCACGACAGATCAATGTGTAATTATCTTGACCTGTCCCTTTCACCAGAAGCTTATTCCTCAAGGAGATCACTTAGTTAATGGATGTAAATGTTGGAGAGAAAATAGAACTATCTTTGCGCCTGAAGCTACTTAACAAAAAGCATTGATAAATATATTTTATGCTTAAATATCTTTAAGTTCTTATTACATTCTAAATGCCTTATTCAGAAACTAAAGTAATTATTGGTGGACTAGCCCATATACCAGTCCTTATTTTTATTTTTAATTTCATTAAAAATAAATTTGAAGCTAGGGCTCAATCAACTTCTATTAGTTAATATTTGCCTAATCTTTATTTTTAGTTATTTGGCTTTCTTTAAATATAGATTCTTTTTATTAGCCTGATCTGATGTAAACAACATAACTAATATTGTCCCAATTAAGAATGAAAACATCGTTGTTACCTCTAAAACCGTCACCATTTCACTAGGCAGATAATTTGTAAACATAATAAAGTTCATCTCTTATTTCAAACGTAGCAACTATTCAACGTTTGACCATGGCTAATAACTTTATTTATTCGAAGTTTTAACAATGAGTTTATAAAAATAAGAAATACCTCGTTAAAACAAATGTATTCCTACTAAATTTTTTATATGAAAATTTAAGACTTTTTACTTAGTTGAAATAATTAGTGAAAATCAAGAGAAGATTATGAAGACTGCATAATTAATTAGAATCATCTCTGAATTTAATTGAACGAATCCAAGAATAGTATCTAGATTTTCTATTTTGTTGCTCTTTAAAAATTAATCTATCTGCGGTTTGCGACGGTGATTCTCCCCTCTTAATATCGGTCGACATGGCAATACCAAATCCACTCGCCTCAATTTTAGGAGTTCCTCCTTCAAGATAAAAGAGAAAGGACCAACCTCTATTCCACCCAAGATAAAAGGGATTTTGAGGCATGAATTTATTTATAATTAATAAATCAATAATAATTTCTAAATAAAATCTTTTAATGTATTTACTAATACATCTGGAAATATTTTCCAAAAAAAAAGGAGCTAAATACTCCTTTTTTTGATTACCTTTGAATCCATTTTTTATGTTGGAATTTTTATTCTTCATAAAATGCTAAATTGTTTTTAGCCAGAACAAGAAAAGGCTCCTGCAAGAATATTTTTAAAAATCGGGGCTTGTCCTAATGCATATAAGAAAAAGACTGATGATGCAAAAGTAAGGACTATTTTAGAAGCTTTGTTAACTTTTAGATTCGAGACTTTTGAAAGTGCTGAGTTCATTTTTTAATTATTTCTGAAATCAATATAGTCCCTTAAATAAAAGATTCAGCATTAAAATTTACCAAAAATTAATTTTATTGTTGCGGTAATTCGGTGGCATTTTTTATTTGTTCAAATTCATTTTTAGAAACGACTCTTATTTTGTAATTTGGATATCTTTTTTTCCACCATCTGTTTATTGATATTGCAATTCCATCCAAGTCTTCAGTACAGACATGTATCCATATAATTTTATCTTTATCTTGCTTAAAAAATTCCCAATTCGTAGGTGAATTCATTTAATAAAGTAAATAATTAAACCTATAAAAGAACTTCCTACCAGTAGCAGGACCATTAATAAAGCTATTAGCTTTGCTAGACCCATAAAGATAAATCCGAAGCTCCTGTTGATCTCTGCATCCAATGAATTTTCCAAACATTACCCACTTTTTTAAAAATAGAAGTAACTGTTGGCAAATCATCATTAGGAGTCCCTTTATATCTGAATTTTGAACCAAGAGTGAAAATGCACATTGCGATATTATCACTTAAAAATTCGAATCGGTGTATTTTTGTTATTTCTGCTTTTTCTTGTACTACATCACCAGAGTTCATCATTTCTTCAAATCCTTTTGCACTTATAGGATTACCACTTGGTCTGATAAATAAAAAATCGGGAGTTGCATTGTTCATGAAAAAAGAACCCATCTTTTCTGGGGAAGCGAGCTCATCTAACAATGAAATAATTTTTTCTTTATCAGTCATTAGAAATGTTAGTTTTTATCTATTTATTTTAGACAGACTGTCAATAATCTATTTAGTTTTAATCATTGTAAATATCTATCGTCAAACAAACTAATTATTTAAGTATTAACTTGCTGTATCTTCTTGGGCCCATTCTTTATGTTTTTGTTCTAGATCTGTAACTGAATCCCTTTGATAAGTTAACTTTAAATGATTATGAGCTAGCTGATCTTTAGCTACGGTCATATCGTTTGAAAAGAAATTCAATGGCTCTACTTTCATACTTTTTTTATTTTCCATAGTTTCTTCAATTATTAAATTACAGATATATTCTTAAAATGTTTTTATAAGAAACCCCAGAAATTTAATCTTTTATTTGGATTTGCTTTACAGATTTAGAAGAAATTACTTATTTAGAGGGGGTTAAGATTTGAGTTGGAAGCCAACTGGGTTTATCCATAATCCATTTCTCTCTGTCTTCATATTTAACTGTCCATAAAAGAAATGAAGATATTTGCTTTAAAGATACTCCAACTATGAATCTTGTTCTTGGACTGATAGTAATAAATCCAACCATTAAAATTAATAAAATTAATCTAAAAATAGTTTTAAACATTTAAAAATATTATGGATTAAATTAGGAAATTTTTCATTTAAGCCAAATACTAGTAACATCAGTACTCATATTTATACCATTTATTTAAAGATATAAAATTGTTTTTATTATTTAGCCTCCACTAAAAAAGAAAAAAAGATTGACTACTGACTTTAGTAATCAACCCCTTAACTTAGTTATGTGTAATAGTAAACAACTGGCTGTTTAAACCAATCTAATGAACTTCTCAGGTGGACTATCGATAATTTCTAATCTTTCCGGTTGAATGATTGAAAGTTTGTATGAATAAATTTTTTGTATATGCGTAAATATGCTGATTTATTTAAACAATATTTCTAAGCTTGACTACTTAAATAAATCCAGGAATTATCCATCCAAAAAAACCATAATTAACAACTAAGGCAAGTAAACCAACCATGGCTAACCTTCCATTGGTTATTTCGGCATTTTTCCAATAGCTTTTTTTTCTGTTATTCATTTTAAGGGATTTTTGGGTATCAAACAAATTGGGCTCTAAAGGTTCTTGTAGTCTCTTTATGGTGTAAAGCGTAAATTGTAATGTTATGGCTATAACTACAATTATAAAACAAGTAAGTGGACTCATTAGATTAAACGAATCCAGGTATGATTTGACCAGTTGTTAAATAAGCTCCAACTGCGGCTATAAAACCTATCATTGCAAATCTCCCATTAAGTTTTTCAGCAACAATTTTTTCTTTTTCAACAGATTTAATTTTTGACATTGTTAAAGGTAGAATTATTAACTAATGTAACACAAAATTTACGTTTTGTAATAAAAAAAATGAAAACATGTTTATTTCTGGTTATGTAGATACACTATTGTTACATAGTCGTCGATAAAAAGTCTGTTTGATCGATAATTAGTTTTTTCTCTAAATATAATTATTTGTTAGTTATTTTTGTTTACTTGAGGTAAGTAAAACTTATTTCCTAGAGTGTAGCCAATTGACATTAATACTAACCCTATAAGTTGAGGTAGATGTGCATTTGCTAAAGAAATTTTATCCATTATTTAAGCTAGTTAAAAAACTATAATAGTTAATAATTATTTATTCTGTAGTCTTTTATTAAATTTATGAAAATTGGAAAGTTTAGTAATCGATCTCACCAGATTCTTTTAATGAATTAACAATTCTCTCGTTTTCAGTTTTTAAATTTTCTAATGCTGATTTTGTAAATTGTTCTTTAGCTTCAAATTTTGCTGAGCGGATTATTTTTTTATTAGGCCATTTCTTATTTTGCTCTTGCTTCATTTTAAATTTGATTCTGAGTAGATATTAAAAGAAAGATTTTTTTATTAAAGTATGAATTTTTACAAAAAATTAGTTAATAATAATTATTCATAAACTTTTTTTAATTATTTAACTAACGATTTAAATCAAAAAATTTTAAGTTCAAAATATTATTAAAATTTATCCTAGGGTCTTTTGGAATAATTTAAATTGCTCAATCTTTTGGAAGTCTCAACCAACCGCTAGTCCATTTTGATTTTAGCGTTAACCAAGATATCCTTTTAATATCTTTTTTGTTTTTTGCTGGGAATAGATCTACCCATCTTTTTTCATTTTTACCTCCATAGGCTTTTACTTGATAATGACGATTTCCTTTGATTGTTTTTGGTGCTGTCCAGCAATTTGTAGGAGGCCATTTCATCTGTAATTTTCTTATAAAAAAAGAATTTTATAACGTGCTATTGCCTGTTAAAACTAAACCATAGTATGCAATAGTGCCAAGAATCAAAACTATTCCCAATACTCGAATAATCATTTTTTAATAAGATTTAATTTTGAATAATATTAAAAATAAATCAATGAGTAAAATAATTGTATTATTTTTTAATCTTATGAATTGTTAAAAAATTATTTTCTCATTTCTCATTCTTTTTGTGATTTCTAGCCAATGAGTGACATGATTCTGGATGCCACTCATGTTGGATTCTTGCAATGAAATCATAAATAAAAGAATCAGGACATTTCGTTATTTCTTGAAGCTCAGAAAGTTCCTCTTTAATAAATTCATAAACACTTGAAACTATTCCAATATTTTGTTCATGAGTAGGTTCCCAATTTTCAAATTTCTTTTTCATGTATGGTTTTTTCTATTTTCTTATCTTCTACAATATCGTAATAAACAATATCTCCATAATCAGCATCCGAACAACATATATCTCCATATATTTCATCTAATAAATCATAAGCATCAGCAAAGTTTGAAAAAGTTTGGGATGTGACATCATCTTCTTTTCCATCAATTCTTACAATTTTATAATTCATAAAAAAAATCTCTCAAACTAATTTAAATTTACTATGAAGCTTAAATTTTTTATTTAAGAGCTTTAGGGTATAGCTTCCGAATCTTGTCTTTTTGTTTTTCTAATTTCTTTTTCTTATAATTTTCTGACAAAATTCTTCTAATTAGTAATTGCGGGATTAGCCATATCAATGCTATAGCGAAAGCCATAAAAACAGGATTTCTCCAGGTAAGTCTAATTATTTCTTGAGTAAATTCTTGATTTAAGATCTCCATGAATTAATCTTCTGAAAGTAATTCATTGTTGGGAAATTTATCTTTAATTTTTAAAAGATATTCTTGTAAATTTTCTTTATTATCCGAACACATTTTTTCTAATGACCTTTCCATAAATTGGTTTAAACCTTTACCCTCCAATCCTAAAGACTTAGTTCCAGATGCATACATCATTACTAATAATACTTTTGCTTCGTTCTCAGTCATCCAAGCATGCGATGCTATTAATCTATAAATTCTGTCTAATGGACTTTTGCTTTCTGACATTTTTGAATTATAACTAAAATCCTTTCCATTACACTAAAAGAATTAGTAATTAATTTTTTATTTTATTGCCTTAGAAATTATAATACTTGAAATATCTAAAAATATGTCTACTTACCTCATAACTGGCTCAAATAGAGGAATTGGATTGGAATTATGTAAACAAATTATTGAAAGAGGAGATGAGGTAATAGCTACCTGTAGAGAGGCTTCTTCAGATTTAAAAAACTTAGGTGTAAGAATTGAAGAAAATATCGATATTTCTTCAGAGGATTCAATCAATAATTTAAGGCAAGCATTATCAGGGGTCGAATTAGATTGTTTAATTCATAATGCAGGTATTTATGAATTTAATTCGATTGATAATTTTGATCATGAAAGTATTATTCGTCAATTTGTAGTAAATGCTTTAAGTCCTCTTTCTATGACTAGAGCACTGAAAGGTCTTTTAAAAAAGAATTCAAAGATTGGTTTCATCACGAGTAGAATGGGATCCATTGGTGATAATTCATCCGGTAGTTCCTATGGTTATAGGATGTCTAAAGTGGCTTTATCCATGGCAGCGAAATCACTTTCAAGAGATTTGTTAAAAGAAGATATTTATGTTGCTATTTTGCATCCAGGCTTAGTAAGTACTCGTATGACTGGATTTACGAAAAATGGTATATCTACAGAAGAATCCGCAAATGGACTCTTAAAACGTATCGACTCTCTTAATAAAAATAATACTGGGACATTTTGGCATACTAATGGAGAGATTTTGCCTTGGTAGATTTAACTTATTTACTTGAACTCTGTCTTATAAAAAATGATTTGTTAAAAAAGCTTTAAATTTTAATATATTTAGTTTCTTTATTTAATCATCTTGGTTATGTTAAGAAAAATATTAGTAAAGGAGGTGATTCATTGTCGTATCTACCGAAAATTACGGTTACAAAAGAGACCGTGAAATCAGTATCTACAACCTGTTCATTGGTCTCTTATTCTTTAATAAAGAAGAAAGGTTTTATTATTAATAGATTTATATAAAAACAACCTGAACAAATATTAAAAGCTCTGTTTCTCATGAAGTTACAGGGCTTTTTTATTTGCTTAATAAATTAAAAAGTTTATTTATTAATTCCTTTCTTTTTAAGATTGTTTTTTCTCCATAATGTTTATCCTCCTCCCTTAGAATTGACTGACCTTTTGGACCTAATCCTTTGGTTATAAATAATTTATCCTCATTTATCCATCTTTCGGTCATTTCCTTATTTAACTCGACATGGAATTGTAAACCGTAAGCTAAATCCCCAATCTTAAAAAATTGCTCTTTACAACGCATACTACTGGCTAGGAGTTTGGCATTTTTTGGTAATAAAATTCTATCGCCATGCCAATGCAGGACATGAAAAGGAGGTTCACAAAATTTCTTTAAGTCATTATTTGATTGATTAAAAAAAACTTGAGACCATCCAATTTCTGGTAAAGGTTTAGGAGGAGATCCTTGTTTTAAAATTTCGACATCTCCTCCTGCCGCGTTTGCTAATAATTGAGCTCCTAAGCAAACTCCGATAATACTTGTCTTTTTTTTTAATTCTGACTTTATAAAATCGCTTTCTTTTTTTAGCCATGGATATTTTGTGCTCCCAATATCTTTGACTCCCATTGGTCCACCCATTATTAAAAGTAAGTCGTCTTTATTAGTTTTAGGTAGGCCATCACCTTGCTCCAGACGAATGATTTCTATATTCATCTCCCTCTCCTTAGCTATCTGATAAAAAAGCCCTGGTCCTTCGATTTCTAAATGTTGTAAAACTAATAGCCTTTTCATTTGTAATTTTTAATCAGAAGTCAATTAACAAATTTTATTTATGACATAATTAAAAAATTAATTAATGCTGTTTATTTTGTTTTCCCAAAATATATCAAAGCTAAAAAAGAAATTGTACTTACGATTGCTATTAAATACCAACCTGACGATGAGTTGCTAGAAATTTCTGACATTTATTATGGGGATTTTTCTGAAGACTTAACTATTTGCGAAAAAATAAGTAATGAGGCTAATAAAAATAGCAAAAGTATATATGTGATGTTCATTTATAGAAATATACTTACGATGAGAAAAATAATTCCAATTACTACAGCAACGATTGCTCCGTCAACTAATAAGTCTTTCCATGTATAACTATTTAGCATTTTTAATTTATCCTCCTCACTCATTAAATTTTTAAGCCATTTCCAGTCCAAAATTTGCGTTAAAGCTATAGCAAATACCAAATGCCCAACCAAAATACCAATTAGGTCAATACGAGATATTTCTTTAGTAAAACTTGTGATACTAAAAATTTCCACTATTCTTTATCTTTATTAGAAAGAGCGCCACCTTCCTCTTTATACTTGTCCCAAGCTTCACTTATTTTTGCTTTTGAAAAACTTTCTTTACTTTCTTTCAATTTGTTTTTTAACCCATTAAAACTATTCGAAAGCTCTTTTTTTGTTGGCTCATCAAGAAATTTTGAAGTTAATTTCCAGAGATACCAACTACTAGCAGCGAGTAAAATTAAACCTAATAATTGCATATGATTAGTTTTTTATCATCCTACAACTATTTACATGGAAACGATATTCTCAAACTAATAAAAATTAGAATTTATTTTCAGATGATTTAAATTTTTCTTTAAAACTTTAACCAGTGAAAAAATATTCTTTCTAACAACCATATAGTTAACCCACCTTCAATAAAAGCTAACCAATACATTCCATAATCTGAAAACCCCATCTGCTCTTTAACCGTACTTATTAACTTTTTATGAGCTTGAATGAGATCTTTCATTTCTAATTAAATATTTAAAGAGTTAAAATCTTTGGATCTCTTCCATCAAAAAACCTTTTCCGTAACAGCAAAGACAAGTTCTGGCTTCGTCTAATGAGATTCTTAAGTAACCCACACCATTGCATTTGATGCAATTAGTCTTGGTTTTAGAATAGATCTTGGAGTTGAGTTTAGCAGCTCTATTCAAAAAAGAAACAGTTTCTTTGCGGCCATTGGCTTTATCTGCTTTATTTAAAAGCTTTTTGTAATTTACTTTTAATTCTTTTATGGTCATGGGTTCAAAAGTGGATTGATTACATTAGGGATTGATTGGATAGAAAATATTAAGTATTTTCTTGAAAAATTCACAATTAATATGTATTTAATCTCAACATGAGATTTTTTTAATATAACTACTATTAATTACTACCGTTACTATTAAAACTAGATTTTATTGGATTTAACAGAAAATTTATATTCTCAATTTTCAAGTTACTTAGATATCCTTAAAAAATAAATTTAATTTAGTTTGAATTTGCATAAAGTTATTTTTGGACTTTATTTAATAAAAGATCATTACTGGAATATCTTAAGTTTAAAAATAATAAAATTATTAAGCAGCTCTGTAAGAACCGCTTGGCCTTTTAAGACTTTTTAATAAACGATCATTTTCTTCAGTAAGAATATCTAGATTTGATTTTTTAAAATCTTTTTGCATCTCAGATGATTGTTTTTTAATTATTTTTTCAATCATTGAATTTGAAGACCTATTAAAACCGATCTTGATCATATCGTTCCTAAAAAAATTCCGCGTGACATTTTTTACAAAAAAAGCTTATATTTTATTTCGCACATAGAAAAGTGAATTAAATCTACAACTTGTGGAAAAACCTGTTGAAAAAAGGTTAAAAAGTGGATAACTCATGGGGATCAAGATAAAAACAGGGTTTTTTAGCTTATTTTCTGAGTATTAATACTGCATCAATAAATTATTAAATGTAGTTTAATAATCAATAAAACTTACTGAAACAACAATGGGATCATTCCTTTTCTATAAAAAAAAGATATTTTTATAAGTAAAATTTTTTTGTCTTAATTCAAATATTTTTTATTTGCAACATGTTTCAAAATGAAAATTTTATTAAACGAAAATTTTAAAACTTTTATTTTTTTTAAAAATACTCATTAAAAGTTTGCAAAAAAATTATGCTAATTCGGTTTTCTCTCTGGTTTAATTTTTCACATTCAAAATCAATCGAATAGATTAAGTCATATTCAAGAATTAAAAATGACAGAAGAAAAAAAAGATTCTAAGAAATGCGGTGGAAAGAAAAAAATCATGTTTGCTTATGGTTTTATTCAACTTGGTTCTAGTTTCGTATCTGCAGTGGCTTTAGCTGCAATAGCTTTTGGATTTTGCTCTGTTAAAAAGGAATCTAAAATATTTAATAATTGCGTAACTGAAATTGTAGAAAATGGTAGTACTAATGCAGAAGCAGTTAGATATTGCAACGGTGGCAATTAAATCAGTTTAATTAAATGAACTCTACTCATGGTTTTCTACTTGACTCTTTAAAAGAGGAACCAATTGGTGAGACAGTTCATTTTGTTTGGTACATAACTGATATCGGTATTGCTGCTCTTTTCAAGGGAAATGAAATTCTTAAGACTTATAACGTACATGTTGAAATAGAGGCAAAAGATATAAGCCTTGATATCAGTAAGGAAGAAAAAGAATATTGTGAAATTGAGGATAAAAAACTTTTTATTTTTTATTCCTGAACTAATTAGTTAGATCAATAGGATGGTTCTAAATTATAAGCTGACTCTTTGACACTCTTTTCACTAATTATCTCAAAAGTAAGTTCTTCATTTAAGGCATTTATGTAGGAAGTATAGAGTTTGCCCCAAACGAATTCAAACTCATCTTTCGTAAGGTTTTTAAAAAGAATTTCTCCTTTAAAATAAATGTGATAAGAATCAAACATCATGGAAAATTTTTTTCTAACCTTTTTTAACGCAGCTATATATGTCTGACGTATTGATGGCTACTAAAAGAAAATTTAGAAAAAACTTCTAAATGCTTTTTTAATCCATGCGGGTATTCATTTTTTCCTTCTTAAATAAAGACACAGTTTCATCAAGATCTAAACAAGGTTGAATATTAATATCCATAAGTCTTCTCCATGGATGCCATTGTTTCCAAATTGTTTCTAAAGAATCTGCACTAACCACGGAATGACCAATGCCATTTTGGATCATGAAAATCCATGAATGAACTTCATAGTTCTCAGGTCTATTTTGAGGTCCTCCTGATTCATACCAATTAATAAGCATTTCTCCTCCTTCTTCTTGATCTTCACCGTCAGTAAATTCATAAGAAATTAAATATCTTTGCATGTAATTAAAATTTTTTAATATTTAAGCTTGATCATACAGTATTGCCTTTAAATTATTTGATTGTTAAAAATCTAATAGAACCCACTGTTACCAATGATCCTAAGAATTGAAAAAATCAAAAAGAATATTTTAAGTAATGTTTTATTTATAAATAAAACCATTTTTGAGTATTTTCAAAAACATGACCTTTTTGTTTGATTTGAAGCATGTAAAATTTTGACTTAAATTTTTTTTGACTAAGATCTATAATATTTAGAGAATATATATAGTTGATAAAAAGTTTATGAGTAGTAAGTCAAATAATTCTAATCCAATTGGAAAAATAGATTATGAGGAGATTCTTGAGGAGGAAATAATTAATTCATATGAAAATAAGTTTGAAGCTAATTCTGATATCAATAATAAAAACAAAAGATTTTACAGACTTAAAAGAACGCCTCTTGAAGTAATAAATAGATTATTTTTCTTTTTCTTTGTGGGAAGTTTTATCTTCTCATTCTTTTTAGCTTATTCAGAAAATAAAGTCTGGTTCATTATTTATTTAATTAGTGCATTCTCATGTATTTTTTATACTCCAAATAGAAAAGCCCTTAAGGAATTAATAGCAGCCTGGCCTAACATTGAAGATCTTATTAAAGGAAGAAGCTTGTGGAGGAAGGATAAGTAAATAATGAATCCAATTAATTCTTTTAAAAAGTGGTTATTAAATATTCTTGTCCCTTATATTGAGGGATCTAAAAAGAAAAAGGAGAAAAAATAATAATGAATGCGGTTGGCTTAGGAATAATAATTGAACTTTTTTTGTTAATTGGAATTGTGTTTTGGATAAGAAATTTGAAAACTAATCAGAGTAGACAACCCTCCTTATCAAAAAAGATTATAAAAAACCTAAAGTTTTAAAAAATTTTAAATAATAATTTGTTTCAGAAAGATTAATTGGTTCAAGAAAATTAGTTTTCTTTTAGCTCTCACTTTGCATAAAAAATCAGTTAGAACATTGGAATAGTTTTTAATAAGATGACTTTTACAGCCCAAGGCCTTGCTCCTATAACAAACCCATTAAATAGTGTTTTAGTTGAAAAGAAACTAATAAATGTTGATCAAAAATTTATTCAACTCGTTTCTTTGGCTGAGGGATTACCTAGAACTGAAGTCCTTGAAAGTGGTAAAAATTACTGGAGAGGTGTTTGTAGAAGTGCAATATTCAGATTTCCAGATGATCTTGAGATTTTAAAACTCGATGCAAGGAGTTATGTTGATAGGTCCAAAGGGATAATTCAAATAAGATCAGCGGCAAGATTAGGTCAATCAGACTTAGGTGTTAATTTAAGAAGAGTAGAATATTTATTTAATCAATTAGAGAAAATTTAATTAGGTAATTAGTCTGATTTATATTTAGTTAAGGTTCTTTTTACTTTATAGATGTGCTTTAATTCGAAAGAATATTTGAACAGCCATGGTGAAAATAATTTTAGTTGCGATTATTGTCGCATTAGTATATTCACAACCTGATCTACGTTTGACTGTAGCCGATTGGTTGAGATCAGCTTCTGATTTTTTAATTGAGTCAGTAAAAGTAAAACAATAAAAAATTGTTTTGAGAGATTTAAATTACCCCTGAAACAGAAAGCATTTGTTTAATGCATAAAGCGACAAAAATAAATATTAATATCCGACTAAATATGTATTTCACAAAATTAATAAATTCTTTTAGATACATAATAGAAAAATATTGTGAAATTTTTGAATAGTTAACGATAATAAGAGATATGAAGCTTAGATTATTTGAGTTCTATTTTATTAAAGACTACTTAAGGCCTTGGTTTGGTCTTATTTATTCTTTATTCTTTCTGTTTTTTTTAGGTGCTATTGGGTATCGAATTACAGAGGGCTGGGATTGGGGTGATTGCTTATGGATGGTTCTGATCACAATAACCACTATTGGTTTTGGAGAAGTTCAAACTTTAAGTCCTGAAGGCAGAATTATCACTGTTCTAATAATCGTTGGTGGATTAATTTTTATTCAATTTACCTTTCAAAAAGCTGTTAGATTATTTGAATCCGGCTATTTTCAAAGAGTAAATGAATTACGCTTTAAAAGACTTCTAAGAAAAATGGAAAATCATGTAATTTTGTGCGGATATGGGAGGGTAGGTCAGGAAATATCTAATCAAATAAAAACACAAAATATTCCTATTATTGTTGTAGAAAGCGATGAAGATAGAAAAAAGATTGCTGAAGATAATGGTTTAGAAGTACTTTGTGCAGATGCAACACTTGATGAAACCTTAAAACTAGCTGGATTAGATAAATGTAAAAGTTTGGTTGTTACCTTACCTAATGATGCTGCTAATTTATATGTCGTTTTAAGTGCTAAAGGGATAAGAAGTACAATTAGAGTTATTGCTAGAGCTGGAACTGAAGAAGCTGCTAGTAAATTGAGATTAGCTGGAGCAAGTATTGTTGTTAGTCCTTATATAGCAGCGGGAAGAGCTATGGCATCAATGGCTTTAAGACCAATAGCGATTGACTTCTTAGATTTATTGGCGGGAAGTGAATGTGAAATTGAAGAATTTGAATTAAGTAATGATATTAGCCTTTTTGAAACTGCAGAAAAGATAACTCTTTTAGAGCTTGGAATAGGTAAAAAAAGTGGAGCTAAAATATTGGCAATAAAGGAAGATGAAAAGTTAATAACTAATCCTGGGGGTGATTTTTTACTTCAGCCAGGTCAGGTATTAATTGCCTTTGGAAGTAAGGAACAACTAACTACCCTTAATAGACTTTTAGGAAATCTTGTAGTTTCAGTTGAATTATTAAAGTAATTTTAAAGGGTTTTGAAAAAATTCCTTAATAATAAAAAAATTTTCTAATTTTAAGAAAAAAACCACCTTACTTTACTGAAAATACAAATTATTCAATTAAATAAATTTGCCTCTTTAATTTTGTGTGAGGAAGATTAAAGAGACAATTTAAAGATAAGTAAAAAGGTTTAAGGACAAATTAAAAAGAAAATAAGATCAAATAAAAAATAAGTATTGAATGTAACGTAAATATGAAATAATTACATCAAATAAATTTGATTATATAAAATTAATTTGTTAGGAGATTTTATGGCGGCTAAAGAACATAAAAGTTTGCAAGGTTCAAAGATTCTTCTGATAGAAGATGATAAAAGTATTAGGCTTACTGTTACTGAATCATTAGTAAGTGAAGGTTTTGAAGTATCAAATTTTAAAGATGGGTCTAGTGCTTTAGATTTTATTTTGGGAGAGGGAATAAAAGATTTTGATCTTATCCTTCTGGATTTAATGTTGCCAGGCTTAAATGGGTTAGAGTTATGCAGAAAAATAAGAAATGAAGAATTATATACACCTATATTGATTTTGAGTGCAAAAGGAAATGAATCGGATAGGGTTCTTGGCTTAGAAGTAGGAGCTGATGATTACCTAACAAAGCCATTTGGGATTAGTGAATTAATTGCTAGGTGCAGAGCCTTACTAAGAAGGTCTAAAAGGGGTAAAGAAAAGAAACAAAAAATTGAAACGATAATCGAATATAAAAATATTAAGATGTTTACAGAAGAATGCAGAGTAACAAATTTTAATCAAGAAATAATATTATCTCCAAAAGAATTCAAATTATTAGAATTATTTATCAAAAATCCTAAAAGGGTATGGTCTAGGGATTTAATACTTGAAAAAATATGGGCTATAGATTTTATAGGGGATACAAAAACTGTGGATGTTCATGTTAGATGGCTCAGAGAAAAACTAGAAGAAAATCCCTCCGCGCCAAAAATTATAAAGACTGTTAGAGGTTTTGGATATAGGTTCGGATGAAAATTAAATCGCTTCAAGAATTAGTATTGTTCTTTCATGAAAAGTGGAAGATTAAAGTTAAAAAATTTCATAAAAGAGAAGATAAAAATTTACTAACTAAAAAAAGATATAAGGAGTTTAGTGACTTTCCCTTTGAAAAAATTCCTCCTTTTGAAATTTTATCTTGGTTGGATTATTCTTCTCAGGGATGGATTATTTTATCATCAGATTTAACTATCAAATATATCAACGATAAAGCTTTAAAACTTATTAGGCGCATTAAGTGTAAGGATGTTATTGGAAAAGCAATAAATGATATTAGTGAATTAGAAACTGTAAGAGATAAAATTCTTTATTCAAGAAAAAAAGATTTACCCTGCTATTTAGATTTTAATATCTTTGGCGATCCAATTAGTGCAAAACTAGTAAAAGGAAGAAAAAAAACTTTTTTAATAGTACTAGAAAGTAAGTTATCTATTGAAGCATTAAAAGATAGACAAACTCAACTAATAAATGATGTTTCTCATGAATTGAAAACCCCCCTTACATCTCTTATTCTTATTGGAGAAAGATTGGAATCAACCGTCTCAAAAAAAGATAAATACCTTATTAAAAGGCTTAAAAAAGAATCTAAAAGATTGAAAAAAATGGTTGAAGAGACATTAGAACTTTCGAAATTAAATAATAGTTTTTCTTACTCAACAAATCAAAAAATTGTTATTGGAAAATTAATTATTGAAACTTGGGAGACATTAAAGCCACTTGCAGAAAATAAAGAGGTCAATATAAATATCAAGTGTTTAGATAAGTATTTGATTTCAGGTGATTATCAGAATTTAAAAAGAGCTTATATAAACATTATCGATAATGCTATTAGATATTCACCTAATAAAGAGGAAATTAAAATTGAAATTTTTAGAAGAGATAGTTCTGTGGTTATCAAAATTCGTGACAATGGGGTAGGTATAGAAGATGGCGATTTTAATAAGGTTTTTGGACGTTTTTATCGAGGGGATCCTTCTAGGTCAAAATTTAAAAAAAGTGGAAGCGGACTAGGTCTTTCAATAACAAAAACAATAATCACTAACAATAAAGGATTTATTAAGGCCTACAATAATAAAGATGGTGGGGCGACTATAGAAACTATATTTCCTTTAGTTAAATAACATTTGAAAATAATTTTTAAAAGATTTCGGGGCATGATTTTTCTGCTATAAACCTTTTTAAATTCAAAACACCCTCCCTTGTAAAAAGAATACTACCTTCTTTAAGATCATCTGCCCAATAAGAATCCTTTTTCCCAATAGCTAACCAGAGCCTATCGGGTAAAGTTGGCATATACATGCTTTCGAAAGCCGAAGTGTCGATATTATTTTCTTCTTTCATATCTTTGCATGCTTCAATCATTAGTTTAGGTCGGTTTAAATAATGCCTAACACCCTGCCAATAATATTTTGTTTCAGCTTTAACTGGATTAGTTAAAAAAAGAATAAATAGTAAATATTTCATACCTCAATTTTAATTAAACTAAAAGAAATTGATGAAAAAATACCACCTGTTTATAAGGTGGTATTTTTGTTTGATTTTAAATTTTTCCTATATTTAGGAAAAGTGTTTCTCCTGTTGATTTCTTTCCAGTTCCATCATTATCAGTTGAGATCCAGGCTTGACCATCATTATTAATGGCTAATCCTTCAACCTTTTCAAGAATAAAACCACCAGTGGATTTCATTACTGGTTTTAGATCAGTAACCAATTCTTTTTCAACTAAAGGATAAAGTCTTGGAGGCATAGTAGTTTGAAGACCTTCGAAAACTACACCATCTAAATCAACTTTATATATGGCTTTTAGCTTTGCCTTTTTACCATAAAAACTATCTCTTTCAATAACGTAAAGAGCTCCGTCATGATAGGTCAACTCAGAAATCCCTACGCCACCCTTTTTGATTCTATCTAATTGATAATTTACAGCCCCCCATTGCTTACTTATAAGGTTATAGGAAAGTATTTTAGTTGTATTGAAAGTATCATCACCCCATGGTTTTTGTTGAGCAATATATAGGATATTTCCATTTCTTGTTATTCCTTCGAAACCAGGGTTTTTAGCATAATTAAGATATGAAGGCGGTGGAGTTATCTTCTCTAAAATGTCACCCTCTGAGCTTACATGGTAGATAGCGGGTGGATGTTCAGTTAGTTTTTTCTTGATTCCTTCGGTAGATATATAAAACCCACCTCTTCCATCAGTTGTAATACCCTCTTGATCCATAAATAAAGCTGTTTTGCCATCAAGCTTTATATCTATAGCTCTTTCTAGTAAAGCTGGTGAACTTGAAGGATCAATTACATATATTCTTGGCTGAGTTTTAAATGTTCCATCATTTACAGCATAGATTTTTCCGTCTTCACCTGAAACCATTCCACTTATAGCTCCCCAAGAAACAAATTCAAGGCCATTTTCATTTGTTAAATGTGGATATGAAGCAGGAGCGTCTTGGAGTTGATAGATAGTTACATGAGATGAAAGTCCAGGCTCTTTTTTGTTGTAGTCTTTTTCATTGGCTGATGCTATTAGACCTCTATCAGGGATAGCAACAAATCCTTCAGGTCCAATTCCGGAAGGTAATAATTGAGTCAATACTGGTTGACTTAATTCTGTTATATCGTAAACAGCTACTATTCCTGCTCTTTCTGCACCAACGAATAAATACGGTGTACCATCAATTTTAGCGAATGTAACTGATTCAGGTTCTACACCTTTTTTACCAGCTCTCCCATCTTGGAAATGACCTATTTGGGCTATTGATCTTTCTAATCTATTTGCATCCTCATAGACGACTGTTCCATCTTTTTTGAAAATAGTCCAAGATCTTGACCCACCTCTTTTTGCTTGTCCAGGAGCTTTATGTTTATAGTCTCCTTCGTTCGCTGTTGCAAAATGATCGTTATCTATCCATGTTAGACCGTCTGGTTCTCTTCTTACATTTTTTAGTTTTTTCTTGAATTTATGTGCTCCATCTTTCTTTGTATCCATACCAGCCATTTGTTTTACAATGCCAGCTGTAAAATGTGAAATAACATT